>JAPLCL010000225.1 GCA_026392265.1 Actinomycetota bacterium | reverse complement strand
CTACATCGCGCTCGTGATCCAGGCCGGCCTGTTCGGCGACGGCGGCATCACCGCCATCGGCGCCAATTGCTTCAACATGGCCGTGGTGGCGCCGTTCGTCGGCTACTATCTGTATCGGTTCATCTCCGGAGATGCGCCCTCGCCGGGACGGCGCGTGATCGCCTCCGGTGTCGCCGCCTATGTGGCTCTGGTCGCGGCTTCCATCGTCGCCGGTTTCGAGTTCGGCATCCAGCCCTACATCGCACACACGGCCAGCGGGCAGGCTCTGTATGCGCCGTACAAGCTCGGCGTGGCGGTGCCGGCCATGGCCCTGGAGCACCTGCTCTTCTTCGGCTGGGTCGAGGCCATCGCCACCATGGGCATCGTAGCGGCGCTGGCCAAGTCCGAACCGGAACTCCTGCAGATGAAGCCGGCGGCGAAGCCTCTGCGCTGGCTCTGGGCCGGCATGGGCGTCCTCATCCTCCTCACACCGATCGGCGTGCTGGCGCCGGGCACCGCGTGGGGCGAGTGGGGTGGTGAAGAGCTCGATTCGCTGGTCGGCTACGTGCCCGCCAACCTCGAGAAGGTCGGTGGGCTCTGGAAGGCCGCCATGCCCGACTACGCCACCCCGGGGGTGAGCAACACCATGCTCGGCTACCTCATCGCCGCCATCGTGGGCGCGGCGCTCTGCGTCGGCATAGGCTGGGGTGTGGGCGCGCTGCTCGCGCGGCGCCGGGGCGGCGAGGGCGGTTCCGCCGCGGAAGCATCGCCGGATCCGCCGGCGGCTCAGGCCGGGTGAGCAGCCCCTGTCCCTGTTGCCGGCCCGACATCACGCCCGCCATCCCGCGACGCAGGGGTGGCGGGCGCTCGCTGGCCCGCAAGACGGCAGACTCCATCGCTCACGCGGTCACGGACGTGCTGCAGAACGAGGAGCTCGCGGCGCGCCCGGGTCTGCTGCAGCGCCTCGACCCGCGCATCAAGCTGCTGACCCTGGTGCTCTTCGCCGTGACCGCGAGCCTCGTCCACTCTGTCTGGGTGCTCGTCGCTCTGATCGGCGTGACCATCGTCCTGGCGGCGGCCTCGCGCGTCGGTGTCGCCTCGTTCGCGCGCAAGGTGTGGCTCTCGGCTGGCCTGCTCGCCTTCCTCGTGGCGGCGCCGTCGGCGCTGCGCGTGTTCACGCCCGGGACGGTGATCGTGCCGCTCGGTCCGTTTTCCCTTACTGAGCCGGGCCTGATGGGGGTGGCGACGCTCGTGACCCGAGTGGTCGCCGCAGCCGGCTTCGCTCTGCTCATCATCTGGACCATGCGCTGGTCCGACCTGCTCAAGGCCCTCTCCGCGATGCGCCTGCCCGACGTCGTGGTCGCCACCCTGGCGATGACGCAGAAGCAGATCCTCACGCTGCTGCGTACCGTGGAGCAGATCCATCTTGCCCGCGAAAGCCGCACGCTGACGCGGGGCAGCGTGCGCGCGAACCGCGCCTGGGTGACGGAGCGTATGGCCTTCGTGGTGCGCAAGTCGATGAAGACCGCCGACGATGTGTACGACGCGATGCTCTCGCGCGGGTTCACCGGGGCGATACCGTCGCTCGTGCGCTTGCGGCTGCGTCCGCGGGATTGGGCATGGTCGGCGGCCAGCATCGCGCTCTGCGCGGCGATCCTCTACGTGGACCGCGTGGTAGGGCCACGATGAGCGCGAGCGCGGGCATGAGCGCCGATTTCGTTCTCGAAGGCGTGCGCCACGAGTACCGGGCAGGCGCGCCGGCGCTCGCGGCCATCGACCTGACCATCCTGAGCGGCCAGCACGTCGCCATCGTGGGCGCCAACGGCTCCGGCAAGTCCACCCTGCTGAAGATTCTCGATGGGCTCGTCTTCCCCACGAGCGGCGCGACCCGCGCCTTTGGCGCGCCGCTCACCGCGGACGCGCTCGAGGACCCGGCGTTCCGCCGGGACTTCCGCGCGCGCGTCGGCTTCGTCTTTCAGGAGGCCGACGTCCAGCTCTTCTGCTCGGACGCCAACGACGAGCTGGCCTTCGGCCCGCTGCAACTCGGCCTGCCGCGTGAGGAGGTGGAGCGCCGCGTGCACGAGGCCGCGCAGCAGCTGCGCATCGAGGCGGTGCTCGACCGGCCGCCGTATACGCTCAGCGGCGGAGAGAAGAAGCGTGTCGCCATCGCGTCGGTGCTGACGATGCAGCCGCACGTCCTGCTGCTCGACGAGCCTACCAACGCGCTCGACCCGCGCAGCCAGGTCTGGCTGCTCGACGTCCTCGAGGACTGGAAGCAGGAGGGACGCACGGTGGTCATGGCGACCCATGACCTCTCCGCCGCGGCAGAGTCGGCCGACCGCATCGTCGTGCTCTCGGAGGATCACACCATCGTTGCCGACGGGACGCCCGAAGAGGTTCTTCTCCAGCGTGAGCTCCTGCTCTCGGTCAACCTCATCCACGAGCACACGCACCGGCACGCTTCGACCGCCCACAGGCACGCCCATGCTCACGGGCCGGGGGCCGACCCCGATTCCACGCACGGCCTCTGAGGCAATCGCCACCGCCGCGCTTCCTGGGTGTTGGCGTGCGGCCGTTCCCGGTGCTACAGTTTGCTCGCTGAGCCAAAGCGAGGCAGCCCGGCAGAAAGCCGCGTGAGAGTCCGCCCTACCGGCGGACGCCGAAGGGGCAAGGCGCGCGAGCGCCGAAACTCTCAGGCCAACGGAACGCGGCCCGACGGGCCCCCGGATGACATGGCGCCGCCGCTGGGGCGCCGGCCGTCAGACAGGGTGGATACTCCACCCTGTCTTTTT
>JAPLCL010000295.1 GCA_026392265.1 Actinomycetota bacterium | reverse complement strand
GCGGCGAAAGGCCGGTCGTGAGGGTCGTGGGCGGGGAGTGGAGGGGCCGGCCGCTCGTAGCGCCGGCCGGCCGCGGCACGCGGCCCACCTCCGACAGGGTGCGCGAGGCGATGTTCGACGTGCTCCTCGCGCTGCCGGGGGTAGGTGCCGGCGGAGATGCCGCGCCGGCCGCCGGCCCGCTCGGCGGTCACGTCGCGCTGGACCTGTTCGCCGGCAGCGGCGCTCTCGGCATCGAGGCGCTCTCGCGCGGCGCAGACGCCTGCACGTTCGTCGAGAACGAGCGCGCCGCGCTGCGTGCGCTGCGCGCCAATCTCGAGCGTCTGGGCGTGACGGTGGGGGGGCGGGATGGGCGCGAAAAGGGCGGCGAAGACGGGCGCGCTGCGCGCGCCCGCGTACTCGCTGCCGACGCGCGCCGCGCCCTGCAGGCTGACGCCCGCCGCGGGGCACGGTATACTCTCCTCTTTGCGGACCCCCCGTACGAGCGCTATGCGGAGGTCCGGCCCGCGCTGGCCAGACTCTTGGGCCCGCTGCTCGCACCGTGCGCCGTGCTCGTCATCGAGACGGCCGCCGGCACGGCGGCAGGTCTGCCGTGGGCCATCGTGCGTGAGAAACGCTACGGGGACACGCGCGTCACCTTCCTGGTGGCCGCCGACGTGCCCGACGACGAAGGAGCAGCTGCAGACGATGACCGTCCCGCCACTTGAGTGCCGCGAGGCCGCCGATGCCGCGTAACATCACGGCCATCTGCCCGGGCACGTTCGACCCCGTCACCGTCGGCCATCTCGATATCATCAAACGCGGCGCCACCAAGTTCGGCCGCGTCATCGTCGGCCTGATCGAGGTCCCACAGCGCAAGTCACCGCTGTTCTCGCCCGACGAGCGCGAAGCGTTCCTGAAAGAGGCGCTCTCCGGCCACGACAATATCGTCGTCGACCGGTTCAACGAGCTCGTGGTGGAGTTCGCTATCCGCTGGGACGCGCACGTGATCCTCAAGGGGCTGCGCGCCATCTCCGACTTCGAGTACGAGTTCGCCATGGCCCAGCTCAATAGGAAGTTGGCCCCAGACATAGAAACAGTGTTCATGATGGCGTCGCCCGAGCACAGCTTTCTCAGCTCGAGCGGGGTCAGAGAGATCGCCGCGTTCGGAGGCTCCGTGGAAGACCTGGTGCCTCCGAGCGTCGCCCGCCGCCTGGCGGAGGTCTATCCGCCGCGCCGCTAGGCTACCCAAGGAGGGTTGCTGAGTATGGACGTGCTCGTTCTCATCGATAAGCTCGACGACATCATCCACAACGCTCGGTCAGTGCCGCTCACCGACAGTGTCATGATCGATCGCGAGGAGATGTACGACATCCTCGATCAGATGCGCTCCACCATCCCTGAGGAGATCAAACAGGCGCGCTGGATCGTCAAGGAGCGCCAGGAGATGCTCGCCGAGGCCAAGCAGGAGGCCGAACGCGTACTCACCGAGGCTCAGGAGCGCGCCGACAGGCTTGCCTCGGAGACCGAGGTGGTGCACCTCGCCGAGCGCAACGCCCAACAGATCATGGAGGACGCCCGCGAGCGCGAGCGTGAGACCCGCCTGGGCGCCGAGGACTACGCCGACGAGGTGCTCGGCAATCTCGAGATCAACCTCGAGAAGTTCATCGGTGCGGTGCGCCGTGGCCGCGAGCGCCTGCAAGGTCGCCCTGCAGGCGACAACCTGCAGCCCTGAACGGCCGGCCAGGATCCCCGACTCCGCCGGTCTGGCCATGCGTCGTTTCGATCTGCGCTCCCTGCGCTTCGGTGACTCCAGCGAGGTCTGGCGACGCCTGCCCGTCGAGGTCGATCACTTCGTGTATGGGGGTCTCGACTACGAGGTCGCCGAGGGCTCGGTAGACTTCTTGCTCACCGCCGCCCGCGTCGGCGACAATGTCACGCTCAGCGGCGAGCTCGGCGCGGCGGTCATCGGCCCGTGTCAGCGCTGTCTCGGCGACGCCGACGTGGTGGTCGAGGCGCGGGGGGTCGAGTACGTGCGCCACGGGGATTCGGAGGGCGCAGAGGAGGACGAAGAAGGCTACGTGACGTCCTTCATCGTCGACGTGGGCCGCTGGGCACGCGACCTCATCGCCGAGGAGCTGCCCCCCAAACTGCTGTGCCGCGCCGAGTGTCGCGGCTTGTGCGTCGTGTGTGGCGCCGACCTCAACGCCGATCCCGAGCATCGGCACGACGCAGCGTAGACGCGTTCCATGTGGTACAGTTCCGTGTCTGTTTGATTCAAGGAGATTCACAATGCCCGTACCGAAGAAGAAGACATCTCAGCGGCGTCGCGACCAGCGTCGGTCGCAGCAGAAGCTCAGCGTCGACGTGGCCAGCCTCTGCCCGCAGTGCAAGAGCCCCAAGCTCCCGCATCGCGCCTGTACGAAGTGCGGCACTTACAAGGGCCGCGAGGTCATCGTCCTCGAAACGGACTAAGCGGCGCCGGGGCATGTGGTGCTGAAGTCGCTCTACATCGCCTCCACTCAAGGCAGCGGAGGCAAGACCACCATCTCCGTGGGCCTCTGTCTGGCGCTGCGCAAGCGCGGCCTGAACGCCGGCTACTTCAAGCCGGTGGGCACGCTGGCCGCGCAGTCGGGCGGCGTGCTTTTCGACGAGGACGCCGCCTTCGTCTCCGAGCTGCTCGAGCTCGACGATGCCTCCACCGACATCTGCCCGGTCGTCCTCGACGAGGATGCCCTGCACGACGTCCTCGCCGGCTCCGAAGTGGACGCCATGAACCGCGTGCGTGTCGCCTACGAGCGCATCAGCGCAGGCAAGGACCTGGTGGTGTGCGAAGGGCTCGGCGAGATCTGGCAGGGCCGCTTTCTGCGCACCAGCGGCGCCGAGGTCGTGGCGCAGCTCGACCTCATGACGCTGCTCGTGGCCAAGTTCGCCGGCGCGCGGCTGCTCGACGACATCATCTACGTCAAGGACGCCCTCAAGCAGCACCTGCTGGGCGTCCTCTTCAACATGGTCCCCGAATCGCGCCTCGGCCTGGTGCGCGACCAGTACACGCGCTTTCTGGCCAAGAGCGGCGTCACCAGTTACGGCGCCCTGACGTCCAACACGCGCCTCTCGGCGGTCTCGGTGGCCGAGATCGTCGAAGCCTTGGGCGGCACCTATGTCTGCGGCGAGCAGTACGGCGACCACCTCGTGGAGACGTACATGATCGGCGCCATGAGCCCGGAGCACGCGCTGCGGTACTTCCAGCTCACGCCCAACAAGGTCGTGATCGTCGGCGGCGACCGCGCCGAGATCATCCTCACAGCCCTCGACACGCCTACCATGGCGGTGGTGCTCACCGGCAATTATGTGCCCAGCCCCGCCGTGCTCGAGCGCGCCGACGAGCGCGGCGTGCCGCTGGTCTCCGTAGAGACCGACACGGTGACGGCCGCCGACGACCTGCGCCGCCTCTTCGGCCGCTTGCGGGTTAAGGAGCGCGCCAAGATCGACCTCATCGTCGACCTCATCGAAGAGAGTGTCGATCTCGACCGGCTGGTGGCCGACCTGCAGGCATGACCGCGTCGGGCTCGCGCACCTACGTCTCACCGCATGAAGTCACGGCCGCCTGGAGCGATGCGGGCGGCGATCGCGTCGTGCGCGTCGTGGTCGACGCGGCCGGCGGCGACAACGCGCCCGCAGAGGTCGTGCGGGGCGCGCTGCAGGCCGCCGGGCCTCATATCCACATCGTCTTCGTCGGCGACGAGCCGACCGTGCGAGGTCTGCTACCGGCCGACGCCGCCTACGTCTCGGTCGTCCACGCCGCCGATGTGATCGGCTACGACGAGGAGCCGGCCTGGGCGGCCCGCAACAAGACGGGCTCGAGCATCGTCGTCGGCCTCAAGCTCGTGCACGAGGGTGAGGCCGACGCTTTCGTCTCCGCCGGCAACACGGGGGCCGTGGTGGCCGGCAGCCTTCTGTACGTACGCCGCATCAAGGGCGTGCAGCGCCCGGCCATCTGCACCGTCATGCCGTGCATGCCCACGCCTATAGCCTTCCTCGATGTGGGGGCCAACGCAGAATATCGCTCCGAGCATCTTCGTCAGTTCGCGGTGATGGGCCAGGCCTTCGCCCGCGAGGTCATGGGCATGCCCGAGCCCGTGGTCGGCCTGCTCTCCATCGGCGAGGAGCCCACCAAGGGCACGCCCGACGTCATCGAGGCGCACCGTCTCATCGCCGCCGACGGGCACATCCGCTTCTACGGCAACGTCGAGGGCCGGGACATCATGAACCGTGTGGTCGACGTGGTCGTCACCGACGGCTTCACCGGCAACGTCGCGCTGAAGACCATCGAGGGGTCGGCGCGCGGCATCCTCGGTGCCCTGCGGCAGACCATCGACCTCTCGGCCAAGACCAAGCTCGGCGGCCTGCTCCTGCGCCGCGACCTGCTGCGTCTCAAGCACGCCCTGGATCCCAACGAGTTCGGCGGCGCCATTCTCGTCGGGGTGAGCGCGCCGGTCATCATCGCCCACGGCAGTTCGACCGCCCGCGGCATCGCCCAGGCGGTGCGTATGGGCCGGCGAGCCGTCGTGAGCGAGCTCCTGCCGAGCATCGCGGCGGAGCTTGGGGCGCACGCCCCCACAGTGTAGACTCAGCCAAACTCCACCGGAGGTTCATCCATGACCCGCGAAGAGGTGTTCGAGCACGTCAAGGGGATCCTCGTCGAGACCCTCAGCGTCGACGAAGACAAGGTCACGCTGGAAGCCCGCTTCCAGGAAGACCTCGA
>JAPLCL010000258.1 GCA_026392265.1 Actinomycetota bacterium | reverse complement strand
GATCCCGCGAGGCCGGCCACCGTCCTCGTGTGCTGGGAAGGCACCAACGACCTCATTCTGGGCGCCGTGCCGCCGTACGACGCGCGGCAGGCCTATCGCCATCTTGCCGCGTACTGCAGGGCGCGGCAGCGCGCCGGCTTTCGCGTCGTGATCTGCACCGTCCTGCCGCGCGGGCGCTCGGCGGCGTTCTACGAAGCGCGCAACGCCCTCAACGAGGAGCTGCGTGCTCGCTGGAGGTCGTTCGCCGATGCGCTGGCCGACGTCGGCGCGAACAAGACCGTCGGCGCAGACGGCGCCGAGACCGATGTGACGTACTACCGCGACACCGTGCACCTCACGGCCGCCGGCTACGCGATCGTCGCTCGCGAGGTCGCAGACGCCGTGAGGCGCCTCCTATGACCCGCCGATGAAGGAAGCCGTGTGCCGCTGACCTACTCCGCGTCCTTCTCGGCCGCCTTGATCTCCTTGTCGTACTCCTTCATGTCGGCTTTGATCTCCTTCTCGACCACCTTGTTGGCGCGCGTGACGGCCTTCTCGAGGGCCTCATCGAGCTTCGACCTGCCGACGACCAGGAGTGCCGCGGAGCTGTCGTCCATAAGCTCGCCGAGCTCCATGACGTCCTTGCGCGACATGCCTTTCCAGAAATGGCCGATCGCGCCGCCGGCGAGGCCGCCGATGGCGACGTCGAGCAGGAGCGCGGGTGGGAAGAGGATGCCGACGACGGCGCCCACGGCTACGCCTGTCCAGGCACCGTGCTGCGTCGGCTTCTCGTGCTTGTGGACCTTGACCTTGCCGTCCGCGTCCTTGGTGATGACGGCGGCGTCGTAGGTGCCGATCACGCCGGCGGAGTGCAGATCCTTGACGGCGTCGTAGTCGAGCTTCGCGTCGGCTTCCGTGTCGTAGGTGGCGAGGAAGATGAAGACGGGTTCGTCGGCCATGCTCTCTCCTGTGTCTGCCGGGCCAAGCGCCTCTCGCCGGCCCTGATTGGTGGTTCCCGAGGGCGATATGGCCCTGCTGAGCGGCGTGGCAAACGCCGGGGACCGTTGGGCCATGCGCCCGGTGGCGGACGACGGCTGCGGGGGTCGCGCCGCAGGGGCGCGGTGAGGCGCGTGCGGGGACGCGGAGGGAAGCTGGAGCCGACGCTCGGAATCGAACCGAGGACCCCATCATTACGAGTGATGTGCTCTGCCAGCTGAGCTACGTCGGCTCTGAAGAAGCTTCGCGATTCTAGGGCAAGCCGGCCGCGCACGCAAAGCCGTAGACGTCGGGCGGCCGGACGCGAGTACTGCCGCCTCGCTCTGATCTGGCCCTCGGCTGCATCCGCTGCTCCAGCGGACTCCGCATTTCATCGACCGCCGTTAACATCCCGCAACGCCATCTACGTTTTGTGCCCGTAGAGTCTCTAAACCAGAGAGACCGACGAAGCGGGGGCCATCCCCGCGCCAATCCGTTTCCCGAAGGGGGACTATGAGAAAGACCATCGTGATCTCGACACTGACCGCAGTCGTCATCGCGGGCGCCGTGATGGCGTTCGCGGGCGTCACCGCACCGCGTTCGAACGCCACGTCCGGCCTGTGCCACGCCACGAGTCTGTCGATCACCGCGCCCGCGACGGCGACCGCCGGCTCCACCGTCGCGGTCACCGGCTCTGAAGCGCAGACGCCGCAGCACACCGTGAAGGCCACCCTGCAGAGTCGGCTCTCCACGTCGAAGAAATGGGTCAACGGAGCGTCCGCCAACCTCTCCGGCGCAAGCTACTCGCTCAACTGGAAGGCTCCGGCCAAGAAGGGGACGTACAAGGTCCGCGTGCGCGTCGCCCATCTGTCGGCGTCGAACGCCTCCGCTGTGAAGACCGTGGTGGTGAAGTAGCCCGACCGGACCTCAGTCGAGGGCGCTTGGGACGGGCCGGTGGCCGCAGGGCGACCGGCCCGTCGCCGTCTTGCCCGTCTGCGGTACCGGGTCAGCCCGATCGGACACTGCCTGGCGTTGCTCTGACTGGGGCATAACCCCTAGAATCAGGGTGTGAGGAGTACCAACGCCGCGTAGGCAGCCCTGTCGGCCGCGGCGCCATCGGGAGGGGAAGCGTGAACGGCCCGGGAGCCGTCATCCGCATTCTGCTGGTCGACGACCACGCCATCGAACGCCAGGGCGTGCGCGTCCTGCTCGACGCCCAGCCAGACATGACCGTCGTGGGCGAGGCGCCCGACGGTCTCGAAGCGCTTCCTTTGGTCGGCTCCACGTCCCCCGACGTCATCGTCACCGAGACGATCATGCCGCGCATGAACGGGCTTGAGCTCACCGCACAGGTCCTGCGGCGCTACCCGAAGCTCAAGGTCCTCGCCCTCACCCGTAACGACCGCAAGGACTGCGTGCTGCGGCTCGTGCAGGCCGGCGCCACCGGCTATCTGCTCAAGACCGTGACCACCGACGAGCTGGTCGCCGCCGTGCGCGCCGTGGTCGGCGGCAGGCAGGTGCTCCAGCCGGCGGCCCTGGAGGCGGTGCTGCACGACTACCTGCAGCGCGTGCACGACCCCGCCGCGCACAGACCCGCCGACGAGCTCACGGCGCGCGAGCGCGAGGTCCTCAAGCTCATCGCCGAGGGCAACACCAACCAGGACATCGCCGAGCTGCTCTGCCTCAGCCGCAAGACCGTCGAGACACACCGCGGCAACATCATGGACAAACTTAAGCTGCACAAGGTCACCGACCTGGTGAAGTACGCTATACGGGAGGGCCTGACCGGTCTCGAGTGAGGCGCGGCTCCCGGGCCTCCGCGCTCGCTTCAGGCCAGCAGCGTCATCAGGATGTGCGTCTTCACGTCCGCGACGATCTTCGGCAGCGCGGCCTCGAGCGCCGGACTGAGACTCTCGGAGAAGGTCATGTTGTCGGCGATCTCGACGGCTACCACGTGACACCGACGGTCAGCGGGCAGGTGCATGCCCATGTGGCGGCCCAGGGCGAGGGCCGTGACGAAGTTGGTGTCGTGGACGTTGCGCAGGTTCATGGTCTCGCGCAGGGCGGTGGCATCGAAGGCGTACCAAGTGCCGGGCACGCCGCCGATGGTCTTGATGGAGTCGAGGGCGATGAGGCGGTCATACCCCTCGAGCACGTCGAGCAGGTTGAGACCACCGACGCAGCACTCCTCGACGACTTCCATGCTTGGGATGTCCTCAAGCTGCGGCTTGAGGGCAGCGGCGAGCACGATACCGATGGCGTCGTCGCTGAGGATGGGGTTACCCATTCCGAGGATCAGGGTGCGCCCGACGCGCCGGCCAGTGGCCGGCGCTTCGGGGCCCCGTGGGCGCGCTTCCTGGCATGAGTGCTGAGTGCACATGTCTGCCGGACGCGATCGCACTCAGCAGCAGCGACGAAACTCGCGGTACAGCTCGCCGCCCTTGAATACATCGACCTGCAGCGGCATCTCCCCCGGCAGGCTGTGCGTGGCGCAGCTGTAGCAGGGATCGAAGGCGCGGAAGGCCATCTCGATCATGTTGAGGATGCCCTGGTCGGGCTCCGTGCCCGGTTTGATCAGGCTGGCGGCGACCTTCTTGGTCACCATCTGGATGGGGGCGTTGTTGTTGGTCGTCCCCACGATGAGATTGGCGCTGGTGCACATGGCGCGTTCGTCGCACGTGTAGTGGTGGGTCAGCGTGCCACGCATGGCCTCGATGATGCCGAAGCCTTCCCCGGTGACCTGCTGCGGGATCACGCGAAACTCCGTCCCCGTGATCTCAGGGTCGTCGCAATACCGCTTGAGCGTCTCCGCGTTCTGGACCATCTCCACGAGACGCGCCCAGTGGTTGGCGAGCAGCGCGCGTGAGGGATGACCACCCAGGGTGGTGAACATCTCCTCGAACGCCTCCTGGGCTTTCGGCGTGGCCATGCGGTCGGCGACGTTGAGCCGCGCCAGCGGCGTGGCGCAGTAGAGGCTCGTGTCGAGGCCCTCGACAAAGCCCTTCCAGCCGCGCTTCTTCAGGTACGGGAACTTGAGGTAGGTCCACGACTCCACGTGCTCGGCCACGTAGTCCGCGTACTCTTCCGCCTTGTATCTGCAGATCTCGTTGCCCTCGAAATCGACGACGCGCACCTGGCCTTCGTAGAAGTTGGGGGCGTTGTCCTGGTCGACGACCCCCATGTTGTGCACGTCGAGCGTGTACGGCCCGTTGACGATGAGGTCCACATAGCCAGCGTTGCCGAGTACGACGTCACGGAAGAGCTGCAGCGAGAACTGGGTGAAGTCGTAGAG
>JAPLCL010000125.1 GCA_026392265.1 Actinomycetota bacterium | reverse complement strand
CCGGCGCCGACCATCTCGTGCGCGTCGTGGAGGGCGCGCTCGATGGGCACGACGGGGTCGGCGCGCCCGTCTTCGGGGCCGACCACCAGGCGGCTGCCGCCCTCGGCGCCACCCAGAAGGATGACGGCGGCGCTCGCGATGTCTTCGGCGCGCGCCGCCTCCTCGATACACTCGTGGACCACGTCACCGTCTTCCAAGCGGATGACGAGCGCGCGGCCCAGACTCGCGGTGCTGTATCTCATGATGAGCCTCCCTAGTTGAGACATCATATCCCACACCTCGCCGTCCCGGCCGTCCGTCAACCTTGCTAGACTCGACCGCGTGACCTCCCCCTTCGCCACCGTTCCTCCGGCCGCCGCGCCGCCCGCCGCCCGCGCCCTCCTGCGCGACGTCTTCGGCTTTCGCGAGTACCGCCCGGACCAGGAGGAGATCATTGAGCACCTCATCGCCGGGGGCGACGCCTTCGTGCTCATGCCCACCGGCGGCGGCAAGTCCCTCTGCTACCAGTTGCCGGCCCTCGTGCGCCCCGGCGCCGGCATCATCGTCTCGCCGCTCATCTCGCTGATGAAGGACCAGGTCGACGCCCTGCAGGCGGCCGGCGTCAGCGCCGGCGCCTACAACTCCTCGCTCGAAGCCGGCGAGGCGCGCCGCACGCTCGCCAAGCTGCACGGCGGCGAGCTCGACCTGCTCTACGTGGCGCCCGAGACGCTCATGACAGAGTCGTTCCTGGCGCGCCTGCACGAGATTCAGGAGAGCGCGTCCGGCAGCGGGCTCGCCCTCTTCGCCATCGACGAGGCGCATTGCGTCAGCCAGTGGGGTCACGACTTCCGCCCAGAGTACGTGCAGCTCGGCCAGCTACGCGGGCTGTTCCCCGGCGTGCCCGTCATCGCCTGCACGGCCACCGCCGACCCGCAGACGCGCGACGACGTGCGCGCCCGCCTCAGCCTCAGCGACGCGCCGTGCTACGTCACCGGCTTCGACCGGCCCAACATCCGCTACACCGTCGTCGAGAAGCGCGAGCCGCTGCACCAGCTCAAGGTCTTCCTCGACGGGCGTCGCGGCGAGGCCGGCATCGTCTACTGCCTCAGCCGCAAACGCACCGAAGAAGTGGCCGGCAAGCTCGCGGCGGCTGGCCTGCCGGCCGCCGCCTACCACGCCGGCCTGCCCGCCGACGAGCGCCGCCGCGTGCAAGATGCCTTCGCCCGCGACGACGTCCTCGTCGTGGTCGCCACCGTCGCCTTCGGTATGGGCATCGACAAGAGTAACGTGCGCTTCGTCGTGCACTTCGACCTGCCCAAGAGTATCGAGAGCTACTACCAGGAGACCGGCCGCAGCGGCCGCGACGGCCTGCCGGCCGAGGCCCTGCTGCTCTTCGGCCTCGGCGACGCGGCAGTGGTGCATTCGCTGATCGAGGGCGGCGGTCGCGGCGGTCCGAACGACGACCCCGGGTACGAGCGCGACCCCGAGCAGGTGCGCGTCGAGCTGCACAAGCTGAGCAGCATGGTGGGCTACGCCGACGGCCTGTCCTGTCGGCGTGAGGCTCTTCTCGGCTACTTCGGCGAGCCGTACCCGGCGCCGTGCGGCAACTGCGACATCTGCCTCGAGCCGCCCGAGACCTACGACGCCACGGTGCACGCGCAGATGGCGCTGAGCTGCGTGTACCGGCTGAATCAGAGCTTCGGCATCTCGCACGTCATCGACGTGCTGCGCGGCTCCGAGAGCGAGAAGATCCTGCGCTTCGGGCACGACCAGCTCAGCACCTACGGCATCGGCGCCGACGTGAGCCGCGACCACTGGCAGAGCCTCATCCGCCAGCTCATCCACCGCGGCTACCTCACGCAGGACATCGCGCGCTTCTCGGTGCTCAAGCTCACGGCCAAAGCGCGACCGCTGTTGAACGGCGAGCAGACGCTCGTCCTCGCCAAGCCGCGCACCAGAGTGCCGACCAAGAAGCAGCGGAAGGCGGCGGACCGCTCCGCGCGCGCCGCCGGCCTGGCCGGCCTCGAGGTCGACGAGGCGCTGTTCGAGCGGCTGCGCGCCCTGCGCAAGCAGCTCGCCGACGCGCAGCGCGTGCCCGCCTACGTGATCTTCAGCGATGCCACGCTGGCCGAAATGGCCGCGCGCAAGCCGTGCACATACGCCGAGCTCCTCGAAGTCGGCGGCGTCGGCCAGACGAAGCTCGAGCGCTACGGCGACGCGTTCATTCGAGGTCATCGCCGCAGCGGCCGCGGAGGGCGCGCCCGGCGCCCTCGTCTGAGGCGGCGCGCCGGGCCAGCGGTCAGCGGTAGCCGGCGGCGCGAAACAGTTCGGGCAGCGACACGGCCTTGTAGCCGCGGGCGCGCAGACCGCTGAGGATCGCGGGCAGCGCCGCGGCGGTCTGCCCGCGAAGATGCATCACGACGATGGCTCCGGAGTGCACGTGCGAGAGCACGCGCTGGGCGATGACGCCGGACCCCGGCTCGCTCCAGTCCTGCGGGTCGACGTCCCACAGGATCACGCGTGTGAAGCCGGCCGACCCCGAGGCCGCGACCGTGGAGCCGTTGTACGCCCCGTACGGCGGACGACAGTAGGGAACGGGGGTGGCGCCGGCGGCGTTCCACCACGGCGCCTCGGTGCGGGTCCACTCGCCGCGCACGGCACCGTAGCTCTGCCGCGTCATGTCCGTGTGCGTCCAGCCGTGCGTGCCGATCGCGTTTCCCTCGGCCAGCGTCTTGCGAGCCAACGCCGGAGAGGCGCCCACGTAGGGCCCCAGCGGGAAGAAGGTGGCGTGCGCGTGGTACGCCTTCAGCGTGTTGAGCATGCTGGCCCACGGCCCCGCACCGCCGTCGTCGAAGGTGAGCGCCACGCGGCGGCCGGCGCCGCTGACGTGCCTCCAGGCTTTGGCAGGCGCCGGCCGGTAGTTGCGAAAGGCGCGTGTGCCGGTCGTGGTCACGTTACCGGCCTGGTCGGTGAGCGTGAACCCCACCCTGTACAGACCCGGCATGAACGCGATGTCATGCACGGTGAAACGGAAGCTCACTGCCTGCACCCGCTCGATGACGCCGGGGCTCACGTCGCGCCACTCGAAGCGCGGCGGCGTGGTGTCTATCTTCACGGTCACGCTCTTCTCCGACTCGGCGTTCTGCGCGTTGTCGACCGAGTAGAAACGGATGACATGAGCGCCGTCGTTGGAGTGGTTCTTGGGCGCCTGTACCTCGATGCGAGTGCCCTTGGTCCAGGCTCCGTCGTCGACCTTGAACAGCGTGTAAGCGATGCCGGAGACGGGGTCTGTGGCGTTGAAGTCAACGACGACTTCATCGCGATGCCAGCGATCGTCGACGCCTGTGGCGATCGTGACCGGGGCGTCCGCGTCACCGGGCGATGGGCTCGGCGAAGCGATCGGAGACGAGGCGAGGGACGCCGGCGTTGCGGCGGCGTTCGAGATGACGCTGAACGCGCCCGGCGAAGCGACCACGACGGCGGCGATGATGATGAGGAGCAGGCGGTACACCGGT
>JAPLCL010000276.1 GCA_026392265.1 Actinomycetota bacterium | reverse complement strand
GGTGCTATCCTTGCGCCATGGACCCCAAACCGCGGCCGAACCACCAGCTCTACCTCGAGGCGCTCCGCCGGCTGACGCCGGAGCAGCGCCTCCTCAAGGCGCTCGAACTCACCGAAATGTCGCGCGAGCTCTTCCGCGCCGGGCTGCGGCAGCGCTTTCCCGAGGCCGACGAAGCCGAACTGCAGCGCATCTACCTGGAACGGCTGGAGCAGTGTCACAACAGGCCCTCCTAACGCGTATCGTCGAAGCATTGGACGGGGCCGGCATCTCCTACATGCTGACGGGGTCGCTGGTCTCGAGTCTCCAAGGCGAGCCGCGGGCAACCCACGATATCGACCTTGTGGTCGACATCGCGGTGGCCGACGTCGCGCGCGTGATGCGGGCGCTGTCTGCTCCGGAGCACCACCTCGACGAGCATGCCGTCAGAGACGCCGCGCGCCGCCGCACCCTGTTCAACCTCATCGACTCTTCATCGGGAGACAAGGCCGGCTTCCGGTTGCTGTCCGACGATCCGTTCGACTGCAAACGCTTCGCGCGCCGCCTGCAGGTCGAGGCGCTCGGACTCCCGCTCAGCGTCTCGGCGCCGGAGGACACCATCCTGATGAAGCTCCGCTGGTCGGCGAAGGCGGGAGGGACCGAGCAGCAGCTGGGCGACGCCGTGCGGGTCTATGAGCTGCAGGCCGGATCGCTGGACGAGGGGTATCTTGACGAGTGGGCGGTGCGGCTGGAGGTGACGGCCGCTCTGGCGCCGGTCCGCGAGTCGGCGCGGGCCGGCTGAATCGTGCGCCTCCGTGCGTCGTCCCGCTCAGGCTGGAGCGGCGAGCGGCTGCATGGCGATGGTTTCGGCGGGGCAGCCGGTTGAGCACAACCCGCAGCCGCGGCACGTGGCGGCCCCGACCAGCGGCTCGTCGTCGGCGCTCATCGTGATGGCGGCGAACGGGCAGCGTTCGGCGCAGGTGCCGCACTGCGTGCACTCCTCGAAGTCGATGACGGCAAGGTGACGGCGGCGCGGCCACACGCTTTCGGCGTCCAGCAGCGACGCTGCCCGATGCGGGAAGCAGCAGTCGGTGCAGCAGTTGCAGATGGCGTGCTTGTCGCCGGCGCTGCGGCCCAGGTAGTCGGTGTGCGTGAGGCCGGCAACGTCAGTCTCGCGCAAGATCTCGACGGCGCGCTCGTTCGAGATCTCCAAGCCAAGGCCGCGATCGTTGTCGAAGCGCAGGCAGACGTCCACGGGCTTGTCGCACCCGCCGACGATCGCCCGGCAATCGCAGGGCCACAGGTAGACGTGCTCCTCGGCGGCGATGACGGCCTCCGCCTCGGGCAGGAGGAGATACGTGTAGTCGATTTCGCGCAAGTCGTATCGAGCGCCCGACTTCAGCGCCTCGAGGTCGTCGCGCACCGAGGCGGCATAGTCGTCCGTCGCCCAGTCGGCCAAGCGCCGGCGCACGTCGTCGGGAATGTCGCGCCAGCCCCCGAACATCGCGCAGATGTCCAGGCGGTCGGCGAAAGAGGCGGGCGCGTACGCGCCCCGCTCGTCGCGGTCGAGCACGGCGCGGCGCACGCCGCGCTCGAGACGCTGCGGCTCGACGCTTGCGAGACCGGCCGGAGCGTCGTCGCCCTCGCCCGGGCGGCCGACAGCCAGGAGCAGCTCGACATCCTCGCCGTCGTAGAAGCGGTCGAGCCACGGGAGGACGAACTCGGGCGCGCCGACGACAGCGGCGACAGCTGCCATCGTCGGTGTTGCGGCGTCGCTTCGTCGTGCTTCATCCTGGCTCACCGCTGCGTCCTCCCAAGGTCGCGATCAGGCGCCGCTGGGCCGCTCCGTGAGCGTCGCCGGCACCTGCTTCGTCTGCCCGCCTCTCACCACGGTGAGCGTGATGGTGTCGCCGGGCTTGTGCCGGCTGATGACGGCGACCAGGTCCTCGGCGCTGGCGACGGCCTCGCCGTCGATCGCCTGGATCACGTCGCCGCCGGTCAGATAGGTCTGACCCTGGATCACGATCTGCCGGTCGCCGCCGATGATACCGGCCATCGCGGCCGGGCTGCCGCTGGCAACGTCCGCCACGAGGACGCCCTGGCTCACGCTCACCCCGAGGGCAGAGGCGAGGTCGGCGTTGAGCGTCTGGCCCGACACGCCGAGGTAGGCGTCGCCTGCGGTGCCGCCGGTCTTGAGTCGATCCATGACGTCGAGGGCGGTGTTGCTCGGCACCGCGAACCCGAGCCCCTGGCTGCCACCGGAACTTGAGGCGATCATCGTATTGATACCGATGACCTTGCCCGACGAGTCGATGAGCGGGCCGCCGGAGTTCCCCGTGTTGATGGCGGCGTCTGTCTGGATGCCCCCGGAGATCACCGCGCCGGTTGGGGACCGCAAGGTGCGGTCGGTGGCCGAGACGATGCCTGAGCTCAACGAGAAGGAGAGCCCCAATGGGCTGCCGATGGCGACCACGGGCTCGCCCACCTGTACCTTGGTCGAGTCAGCCAGTGCCAGTGGATGAAGCACAGGCGCCTGACTCGGATCGATCTTGAGCAGAGCCACATCGGTGGCCGCGTCGCCACCGATGACGGTCGCTTTGACGCGCGTGCCGTCGGCGTCCGAGGCGTCCCGGCTCTTGAACACGACTACGACAGCGTTCGCCACCTGACCGCTGTTGGTGATGACGTGGTCGTTGGTGAGGATGTAACCGTCGCTCGAGACCAGGAAGCCTGTACCCAGCCCTTGCCCCGATGGGTACGACGGCGCCGACGGCGAGCCCGAGCCGTCTCCGCCAAAGCTCGCGAGGACCTCCACGACGCCGGCGCCTTCCTGCTGGTAGATCTGCAGCGGCGTCAGCTCGCCGGCCGCATCAGCGGCGGAAGTGGTCTGCGCGGTCTTGACCGGCAGCACGCCGACCACCATGAGGAGGACGAGAACGAGGACGGCGACAAGCATACCGGCGATGAACACGCCGATCCTCGACGATGATTTGGCCATGACGGACCTCCAGCATGCTCCCGGCGGGCACGCGACCGTCGCCGGGAGCATCGGCGGCGACGTCCTCTAACGACGACGATGCTATCACCCGCGGGCTTGGATCCGGCGGGCGGAGGCGATCCAAGACCAGGAGCCTCGCCCGAGATTCGACCCCCGGTCCGACGCCCTCACGGACTTTTCACGGCCCCGGCCGGGCCGGAGCCAGCCCCGCGTCGATCTCCTCCGCGGCCTCCTGTTGCATGTCCCCCGCCGTCCCCAAACGCTTGACCTCATCACCTCGCGGGAGCACACCGTCACGCTACGAGACTCTTGATACGCGCAGCACTGCACACGGGAGGCCGTGATCCGCCGGACGTATCAGTGCGGCCACCACAGTCCGGCGGGGGGGCACTGGTGAACTCGGCCCGCGGGCCGGTCTTCGTGCTTTCTGAGAGTCCGCGAGCACCATGTGCAGCGGGCATCTGTGTCGGCCGTCTCACCCGCATGGGGTGAGGACTGGCGAGCGCCGGCGGTAAAGACTGGCTTGGTGAAGGGGCACCTCGCTAGGCGGCGCCTGGCTTCAAGAGTGCCTCGCGGGTCGGAGCGCGGGCCCGCGTCGCTGCCACATCGATGCGTGACGGAAGGAGGGGCCTATTCCACAGCAGCTTGGGGGACCGACGCAGGTGCGCCGACAGGGGCGCGCCGCACTCCCGCACTTGAGAAGGATCTCCATGACGAAGAAGCTTCTTCTTGTCTTGGTGCTCGCCGCCGCCTGTCTGGGATTGCTCGCGGCGCCGGTGACCGCCGACTACTTCAGCGACATGCAGCCCGGCAACGCCAATGTCTGTCCCTGGGGTGGATAGGACCCGACCTGCTGAGAGGGGGTCGCCCTGAACCCTGACACCGGCGACGTGGACGCGCCGTGTGGGCACGTTGCCTCCGGGCACATACAGAGGCACGGGCACCTGGGCCTTCCTGGCGCCGCACCTGAACTTCGAACTGCCGTACGGCAGTTCGAAGAAGCCTGACGTCATACCGGCGAGTGAGTGAAACGCCGCTAGTCCATACACCTACAACTTCACGGTCCAGTAATGGCCTGACCGGCCGCCGCAAGCGCAGAAGGTAGCGCCCTGAATGTGAGAGGAGACGAGGACGATGACGAAGGTAGGATCGGTAGCACTGCTCGTGTGCGTCGCCGTGGTCCTGACCATGAGCCTGACGCCGATCGCAGGCGCGGGGAAGGCCACAAGCGCGTCGGGTTCGTGGACCTGGGAAAACACGGGGTTCAATCCCGTGGACGTCGGAGGCGGCTGCCAGTACTTCACCGGCAGCGAGGAAGCGACCTGGACGGGGACCTTCCGTGGTACCTCGCATGACGACTTTGCCGGCATCCAGACGCCAGATCAGTCCATGGGAGGGGCGCTCACGGTGTCCTTCATTGGCAAGGTCGGCCATGCACGTGGCCGCATGTTCATGCACATCACCTACTGGTCGCCGATCACGTCGCTGTTCATGGATGGTACGTGGGCGATCAAGGGTGGTTCCGGTGGACTCATTGGAGTTCATGGTGAGGGAACCTGGGTGAGCCTTGTCGACGCGACCAACACGCCGCTCAGCGCGGCCAACTACGCCGGGAAGGTCTGGACGAAGTGAGCGCAGAGGCCCGCGGCCCGTGCGGGCCGCGGGCCTCTGCCCGGTGACTCGACGGCCGCGCAGACCCTGAAGCCAGGGGAAGGGGCAGATCGTGAAGGGGCCAGGAAGGTATCGCCCACGCAAACCTCTTGCCGTCGCGCTCGCGCGGGCGCAGGTGCTGGGCGAGTCGCAGGGCGCGCTTCTCGTGCGCCTGGCGGGTTACCGCAACCGGCTGGTCCACTTCTACGACGAAGTCTCGGACGAGGAGTCCTGCGAGATCTGCACGCAGCATGCCGGCGACGTCGCTGATCTTCTCGAGGCGCTGCTCGGCTGGGTAGGGCGGCATCCCCAGCTGGTCGAAGGGCGGCTGTAGGGGCCTCGGTACGGGCCGCGCTACGGCGGCGTAGAGCCCGCCGAAGCTCAGTATTCGGCCGGGAGGTCCTTGAGCTGGGCGGCGGTGAAGACGGGCCCGTCCTTGCAGACGTACACGGGCCCGATGTTGCAACGGCCGCACTTGCCGAGCCCGCACTTCATGCGGTTCTCAAGCGTGGTGAAGACGGCGTCGTCGGTGAAACCCAGCTTCTCGAGCACCGGCAGCGTGAGCTTGACGACGATCGGCGGGCCGCACACCACGGCGACGGCGTTCTGCGCCTTGGGCGCCGTCGCCTCGACGACCGGCGTGACGTAGCCGACCTCCCCGGTCCACTCGGGAGTCTGACCGCCGGGGTCGACGGTCGTCACGATCTTGACGTCGGAGCGCGAGGCCCATTCTTCCAGCTCGCGCTTGTACACCAGGTCGTCCACCGAGCGGGCGCCGTACACGATGGTGACGTCGCCGAAGTCCTCGCGGCGGTCGAGCACGTTCCAGATGACGCAGCGCACCGGTGCCAGGCCGATGCCGCCGGCGATGAAGACGACGTCCTTGCCCTTCCAGTCGTCCACCGGGAACCAGTTGCCGTAGGGACCGCGGAAGCCCACGGTGTCGCCGACGTTCACTTTGCGGAGCGCGCTCGTCACTTTGCCC
>JAPLCL010000034.1 GCA_026392265.1 Actinomycetota bacterium | reverse complement strand
GTAATCGTTGATCGCCCACATGACCACTTCCCTGCCCTCGAATTTCATGTGAGGGCCGGGCCTGCCGGGAAGAGTCTGAAGCCGGTGGCCAGGACCACAGAGCCGACCTCGACCTCGAGGTCTTCACCGACCATATCGAGCTTGATGGCGTCGGCGGGGCACGCGTCCACACAAGCGTGGCACTCGGAGCACACACCGCAATCGAGGCAGCGGGCGGCGCCGAGGAAGGCTTCGTCCTCGGTCATCGGCCCCTCGGTCTCGCCGAAGTCCGTCGGCGCCGTACTCATCACGGCGCTCGATTCGAACGGCTCGCGGCGGTCGTACACGTCCTGCCGGCCGAGCACCTCGGCTTTGTCCGCGACCGGCAGCATCTCGTCGAAGCCGTCGCTGGTGAGTTCGGCGCCCTGCAGATAACGGTCGATCATGAAGGCTGCGCGGCGGCCCTGACCTACCGCGGTGGTGATCATCGTCGGGCCCGTGACGACGTCGCCGGCGGCGAAGATGTGCGGCACCGCAGTCTGCAGCGTCGCAGGGTCGGCCTTGAGCGTGCGGTTCGCGTTGGTCTCGAGGCCGAACGCCTCGGTGTCGGCGCCCATGCCGGCCGCGACGATGACCACGTCGCATTCAAGGCTCATGCGCTGGCTCTCATCGTACTCGGGGTGGAAACGGCCGTCGGGGTCGAACACGCAGGTGCAGATCTTGAGCTCGGCGCCCTGCACGCGACCTTCGCCGGTGAAATGGTCGATGCCCCAGCCGTCGTGCAGCGTGATGCCTTCGGCGCGGGCCTCTTCGACCTCGAAGTCGTGAGCCGGCATCTCCTCGCAGGGCTCGAGGCTGGCTTGGGCGACGGAGGCGGCGCCCAGGCGGCGCGCCGTGCGCGCCGCGTCGATGGCGACGTTGCCGCCGCCGACCACGAGGACACGCTTGTCGGCCAGGTCGACGCCTTCGTCGAGCTTGACGGCGCGCAGGAAATCGAGCGCGCTCTGGACGCCGTCCAGATCGTCGCCGGGCACGCGGAGGCCCACGGACTTGTGCGTACCCGTCGCCATGAGCACGGCGTCGTAGCCATCGTTCTTGAGCGCGGCGACATCGTCGACGCGCGTATCGGTCGCGATCTCGACGCCGATGGCGGTGACGTTGCTCACGTCATCGGCGACGACGTCATTGGGCAGACGGTACGCCGGGATGCCGAGACTCAGCATGCCGCCCTGCGTGGGCGCGGCCTCGAAGATCTTGACGCCGTAGCCTTTGAGGGCGAGTTGCCAGGCGGCGGTCAGACCGGCAGGGCCTGAGCCGACGACGGCGACCTTCTTGCCGTTCTGCTCGGGCTTCTCCACGGCCTTGGGCTCCGCCTGGCCGTAGCGCTGGTCGGCGATGAACCTCTTGAGGCGGCGGATCGGCAGCGGGCCTTCGAGCTCGCCACGCGTGCATTCGTCCTCGCAGGGCGCGTAGCAGGCGCGCCCGAGGCTGCCCACGAGCGGCGTCGTCTCGAGCACCAGGTCGAAGGCCTGGTCGTATTCGCCGCTGCGCACGCGAGCCACGTAGCCGTGCGCCTTGATACCCGCCGGGCATTCGTAGGTGCACGGCGAGACGCCCTCACGGGTGATGACAGCCTTCTTCGGAACGGCTTGCGGAAAGGCGATGTACGCCGCCCGCCGCGAAACCATGTCGGCGTTGAACTCGTCGGGGACGGCCACGTTGCAGGCCATCTCACACTGGCGACAGCCGGTGCAGGCGGCCTCGTCGATGAACTTCGGCTTCTGCGTGATCTTGGCGCGGTAGGTGCCGTCGCCGTTGGCGCGGATGCCCTCGACCTGAGCGTACGTGAGCACATCGATGTTGGGGTGGTGGATGGTGGCAGCCATCTTGGGAGTGGAGATGCAGCTGGCGCAGTCGAGCGTGGGGAAGACCTTGCTGAGCAGGATCATCTTGCCGCCCACGCTGGCGTCCTTCTCGACGACGAGCACCTTGTACCCCATGTCGCCGAGCTTGAGCGCCGACTCCATCCCGCCGATGCCGCTGCCGACCACCAGAGCGTCGTACTGGAGCGGTGCAGCTTCGGCGCTCCGCTCGATAGCCCCACTGCGTTGGCTGTTCATGCGGTCGCCTTCCGGGATGGTCCCAGGCCGGCCAGGGACGTCGAATACTCGTGCATGTAATTGGTGAAGGGCTCGGCGCAGACCGAGCAGATCGCGGCCATGCGCACGCGTTGCGGCTCGTAGCCGCCTTCGATGAGCAGTGCCTGCGCGTCGGTCATGATGCCGGCCGTACGCTCGCTGCAGTCGGTCAGGTACGCGCACTCCTCGCCATCGGCGGCGATGAAGACGCCGTCGAAGCCTTGCTGCACGGCGTACAGCACCCAGCTCGGCTTGATGCCGCTCGTGCAGGGCAGGCTGATCACCGTCACGTTCGGCGAGTAGTGCATGTGCGAGCTGCCGGCCAAGTCGATGCCCGGGTCGGAGATGTTGTTGGTCGAGAAGACCAGGATCCGCGGTGCGGTCGCCTGGCCCTCCTGTGCTTGAGCCTCAGCCGTCATTACTTCATCTTCTTGACGTACAGCTTCATGAAGCCGGGCTCTTCGATGATGCCCAGGTACTCGTGACCCATCTTCTTGCACCAGGCAGGGATGTCTTTCTGGGTGCCGCTGTCGGTGGCCATGACTTCCATCACGCCGCCCACGGAAACGCTCGGGATGCCCTTCTTGGCGGCGAGGATAGGGCCGGGGCAGGAGGTGCCGCGCGCGTCTACGACTTTCTCTACCTGGATGGTGCTGAGGTCTTCTGACATGATGCTCTCCTGTTCGCTTGTGATCCATTTCGCAAGTCGCGGCGCAGAAAGCCGCCGATTCGGTAACGCTTGTGTCTCAGGCCGGCGTCGGCGCCGGGGTCGTCGGTGCGGCAGGCGGCGCGGCCGTGGAAGCCACAGCCACCGTCGCCGTCGGCTGCTGCCTCGCGGCGTCGAGGAGCTCGGCCGCCTGCAGCGACTCGCCCTGAGCAAGGTGCTGCTCAACCAGCGCCTCACGGATCAGAGCACACGCCTGGATGAACTTCATGTTGGTGACGTGGTAGTAGACCGTCTGACCGTCCTTGCGCGAGGCGACGAGCCGGCGCTCCTTGAGGACGCGCAGGTGCTGCGACACGTTGTGCACGGAAATGCCGATCTCGGCGGCGAGGTCGCCGACGCATTTCTCGCCGTCGCCGATCGCGTGCAGAAGCGCCTGACGATGCTCGTTGGCGAGCGCCTTGCAGAGCTCGGCGTGCATACGGTACACGGGCTGAAGGTCGGCCGCCGGGACTGCTGAGGTGTTGTCCTGTATTTGCATACGTGCTTATATACGACATCTGAGGAGCTGGGTCAAGTGCAGCCCTTCACAATCGCGGTCCGCGAGGGGCATGCGGTAGTGTTGGCGCCATGACCGTGACGAGCTTCGAAGGCAAGATCCCGGCGATCGGGGACGGTTGCTGGATCCACCCGTCGGCCGACGTGATCAACGACGTAAGGCTGGGCGCCCGCTGCTGGATCGGGCCGGGCGCCCGTCTGCGCGGGGACTACGGCAGCATCGTGCTCGGCGACTGCTGCGCCGTGGAGGACAACTGCGTCGTCCACGCGCGCCCCGGCGAGACCTGTA
>JAPLCL010000080.1 GCA_026392265.1 Actinomycetota bacterium | reverse complement strand
GCAGAAAGACCTTGCGGCCGTCCACCGGCAGCCACAGGCCGCCCATGCCCTCGTTGATGAGGTACTCGGAGCGCAGTGTCTCGGGCTCGTTCTGACAGAGCCAGCGCACGCCGCAGTGGTCGCCGTCTTCTTCGTCGACGGGGGCGGCGAACTTGACGGTGCCGGCGAAGTCGGCGCCCGAGCGCCTGAGGCGCGCCAGTGCCACGGCCTCGGCGGCCACCTGGTTCTTCATGTCGGTGGCGCCGCAGCCCCACACGTAGCCGTCCTTCACGACTCCGCCGAAGGGAGGCACGCTCCATTCGGCGGCGTCTGCGGGCACAACGTCCGTGTGGCCCATCAAGGTCAGCGTGGGGCCGGGGCGGGCGCCGTCGAGGCGCGCGACGAGGTTCTGCCGCTGCGGTGTCTCGCCGACGAGCGTGCCCTCGATGCCGTTGCCTGCCAGGTAGTCCTTGAGGGCGAGCGCGCAGGCGGTCTCGTTGCCGGGCGGGTTGGTGGTATCGACACGCAGAAGGGCGGTGAAGAGGTCGACGACTTCACGCTCAAGAGCGTTCCAATCGTCGGCTTCGAGACCGTACGACGCCACCGTCACCATCCTTGTCCACGGGGAAGAAGGGCTCGCCTGCACTCATGATAGCGGTCTGTACTTCGCGCTGCGAACCGCTTAGGCTCAGGCTCAGATTCTACCCCGTCCGAGCGTGCAGGAGGAAGCCTCATGAGGATCGCCGTCATCGGCGCCGGCGCCATGGGCCGCTGGGCCGTCACGGAGCTCGCCATCAGCCCCGAGGTCGCGGAGATCGTCGTCGGCGACTACCACGAGGAACGGGCGCGCACGGTCGCGGCCGCGCACGGCGGCGGCAAGGCCAAGGCAGTGTTCGTCGACGCCCGCGACGTGGAGAGCGTCAAGAAGGCTATCGCCGGCTGCGACGCCATGATCAACGCCACGCAGCACTTCTGGAACATCATCGTGATGCACGCCGCGGCCGCCGCCAAGGTGAACTACACAGATATGGGCGGCCTCTTCCACGTGACCAAGCAGCAGGTCGAGCTGGCCGGGGAGTTCGAGAAGGCCGGCGTCACCGCGGTGATCGCCATGGGCGGCGCCCCCGGCGTCACCAACATCCTCGCCAAGTACGGCGCCGAACGCCTCGACGTGGTCGAGGAGGCGCATGCCCTCTGCGGCAACGTCGACGCCACCGACTGGAGCGGCTACGACGGCTGGGTCGTGCCGTACTCGCTCGAGACCCTCTGCGACGAGTTCAGCGTCACGGCGCCGGAGCTCATCGACGGTCGCTGGAACATGGACATCAGCGGAGGGGAGGGGCAAGAGGACCTCGACTTCGGCGAGCCGGCCGGGATCCGCGAGGCGCACTACACCATCCACTCCGAGCCTTTTACCTTCTGGCACACCTGGAAGGACCAGGGGCTCCGGAGCGCCACGTTCAAGCTGGCGCTGCCGGCGGAGTTCACCGGCCAGATGCGCTTCCTCAACACCATCGGCATGACGCGCACCGACGAGATCGAGGTGAAGGGCGGCCACGTGCGCCCGCGCGACGTCCTGCTCAAGGTCGTCAGCGAGATCCCCCGGCCCACCGCCGTGGTGCTGGACGACGTCGACTACCTGCTCGGCGTCGTGCGCGGCCTCAAGGACGGGCGCCGGGTGGAGTGGCGCGTGCGCGCCACCGTCCCGGCGCACAAGGAGCTCGGCGCCGGCGGCGGCGAAGTCGACACCGGCATCCCGCCGGCCATCGTCGCCAAGATGATGGCCAGGGGCGAGATCGCCGGCCCGGGCGTGTTCGTGCCCGAGCAGATCGTGCCCTGCGAGCGGTTCTTCAGCGAATTCGCGCGCTGGGGCGTCACCGTGGACGCGCAGATGCGCGAGATCCTCGCGGCGCCGGAGGGCTGAGCGGCGCCGGCGCCCCGACGAGCGGCGCCCGTCACAGGTCCAGCGCCGCCTGGGAGGGTCCAGTCTCCACGCCGAGCAGCTGCGCCATGCGCCGCGCGTTGCGCATGCCCCAGTCCTCGTAGTTGTTGTTGAAAAGCACGTGAACGGCCTGTGTCTGCCGGGCCAGCTCGCGTAGCTGAGGTACCCATTCCTGGAGCTCGTCATCCGCGTAGAGGTACTTGAAGCGGTCTGACGCGACCTTGGTCTTCGCGTCCCAGGTGCTCGCGTTGCGGCCGTGGAGCCGCATGATCGCCAGGGGCGCGGTGGCGGCGACGGTCGCCGGCGTACTCGAGCGGAAGCCCTGAGGCTCGTCGACGCTCACGTAGGCCAGGCCGGCCTCTTCCAGGAGGCTGAGTGTGCCGGCGGCGGCCTGCCGGTCCATCCAGCCGCCGCCGCGGAACTCCACGGCGAGCGTCCAGCCGGGCAGCCGCTGCGGCAGCTCGCGCACGTACGCGGCGTTGGCCGCCGAGCTCACGAACCAAGGCGGGAACTGGAAGAGCACGGCGCCGAGCTTGCCGGCCTCGGCCAGCGGCGCGAGGGCGCGCCGATGCAACTCCCAGAGCTTCTCCACGGCGTCCTCGCCGAGGTCCTTGCGGTAGGCGTTCTTCTTGGCGAGGGCCTCCGCCGGCAGGGCCTCACGCAGCCATGCGGGCAAGCGCTCGAGGCGCGTCGGGTGCCCTGTGAGCAGGGCGTAGGCCTTTACGTTGAAGACGAAGCCTTCGGGAGTGCGCGCCACCCACAGCTCGCTGTTGCGCTCCGAGGGCGGCGCGTAATAGGTGGAGTCCACCTCGACGATGGGAAACTGCGCGGCGTAGTACCGCAGCCGCGCCTCGGCGCTGGTCACGCCCTGCGGGTAGAAGCGCCCACTCGCGATGAGGGTGGGGTCGGTCCACGAACAGCTGCCCACCAGGATGCGTGCACTCACGTCTGCCTCCCTCGGCGATCAACTTCACCGCGCAACCAACGTTGTTCCCCGGGCGAGCCGGGCCTATACTCTGACCGACTGAAGTGTAGTCGGCGCCACGGCCTCTGCAGGCCACAGCCTCGAGCACGAAGGGGCAACGAAGGGGGCGCCGCCGATGGGCGGGACCTGCGCAGCAGGTGGCCGCCCATCGTCATGAGCGGCGTTCGCCCGTCAGGCCGCCTCGCGTTCCGGCGCCAGGCCGCCTCGCGTTGAAGTTCGCCCGCGACTTTCCTATACTCTGCTTCCCTCCGTGTCGGAATGGCGGAATTGGTAGACGCGCTAGGTTGAGGGCCTAGTGAGGGTTTAACCTCATGGGGGTTCAAGTCCCCCTTCCGACACCACTTTCTCTCTCTGTCTTGCGCGTCGCTGTGCGCCGGCCTGCGCCGTGCATGCGCGCGGCGCTTGGGTCGGCCGCGATTGGCCGCGCACCGGCGGCGGTATGAACTCGGCATGAGACTCCTGCAGAGAAGCTTGACGGCCGGCGGCGCGGCGGCGTTCCTGGCGCTCTGCGCCTTGGCCGCCGCTCCGCCGGCCGACGCCCACGTACCCTTTCTCGAGCCGGATCGACGTTCCGACGCTCCCGCCGTGCAGCTCGATCCCTTCCCGGGGTCGATCCGGCTGCCGGACGTCGCCGTGTCGCGGGCGGTCTACGGCACGTTGGCGCCGGGAGAGGCCTTCGACGCGTATCGCCTCACGGTCTCCCGGCCCGTAAGTACGCCGGTCGAGATGCTGGTGCCAAAGGCGGGCAAGCACCGCGACTTCCGGCCGGCGTTCGCGCTCGTCGGGCCGGGCTTGCCGGCGGCCGGGGTGCCGCCACCGTTCATCGTGGAGCGCCTGAAGACCGCGTACACCGCCGTGTCGCTTGTCCCCGGGGCGTATCCTCGGGTGCTGGTCGTCCCCGACCCGGGGGCGGCCGGGCGAGAGGGCTTCTACGAGCCGTTCAGCTTCACCAGCTACTACCGCGGCGGCGCGACGCGTGTCGAGCTCAAGCCCGGTGTGACGTACTACCTTGTGGTGTACGACCAAGCCAGGCAGACCGGCGAGTACGCGC
>JAPLCL010000173.1 GCA_026392265.1 Actinomycetota bacterium | reverse complement strand
TCGTTGCCGATCGCCTCGAGCACGACGAGGCCGGCCGCGAGTATCTGGACATCTCCTTCAAGGCCGCGTGAGCGACTGGCCGTCCACCCGCGCCCGCGCGGTGCTGGCGGCACTCCTGCGTCTCGGCTGGACGGCAAAGCGCCAGACCGGCTCGCACAAGATCCTCTCCCGGCCCGGCTGGCCCGACCTGGTCTTCGCCTTCCGCGATCCCGACGAGATCGGACCGCGTATGCTCGCCCGCATCGCCAAGCACAGCGGCCTGCGTCCCGAGGACCTCTGATGGCATCTAACGTCCGGCTGCGCCGGCCCCGCCCGAGCGGAGCAGGGGCAGGGGGATGCGAGGGAGGCTCGTGAGGCGGCCGCTGCGAGGTAGGGGTGGCTTTGTCACCCCGTGCGAGCAGCGGCCTGCGTGCCGAACGGAGCGAGCGTAGCGAGCGCCCCCCTGAGCGCCCCCTACCCCTGCGCAGCGGCGCGTGTAGCCGGCGGCGTCAGCTGGAGACGACGCGGTACGCGTCGTAGACGGTGTGGATGCCGCGGATGTTGGCGAGGATGTTGTCGAGCTGCCGCACCTCGCCCACCTCGAGCGTGAAGCGGTCGCGAGCCACGCCGTCGGGAAGCGTCTGCATGCTGCCCCCGACGATGTTGACGCCCGACTCCGAGAGGGTGCGCGCGAGGTCCTCGAGCAGAGGGTTGCGGTCGAGTGCCTCGACCATGATCTCGACGCGGAAGGCCATGCCGCCGAGCCCCTGCCAGTCCACTTTGGTGAAGCGCTCAGGGTTCTTCATGAGGGCGCGGGCGTTCTTGCAGTCGCTGCGGTGGATGGTGATGCCCTTGCCCAGGGAGATGTACCCCACGATGTCGTCGCCGGGGATGGGCTTACAGCACTTGGCCATGCGGATCATGATGTCGCTCATGCCTTCGACGACAATGCCGAAATCGCCGGACAGGGCCTGCGGTTCGTCGGCGTCCTGCGCGGGACGCGTAGGCAGCATCTCCGGCGGCGGCGTGGCCTCCTTCATCGTGCCCGACGCCGCCATCACCTTGTTGGCCACGGCCTTGACGGGCAGGCGGCCCGAGCCGATGGCGACGAAGATGTCGTCGGGCTTGGCGTAGCCGATCTCCTTGCAGATCTGCACGAACACCTTGGAGGCGAGGATCTTCTGGGCGGGCAGGCCCTCGCGGCGCAGCACCTCCTGCAGGAGATCGCGGCCGGAGTGCTCGCTGTCCTCGCGCTGCTCGCGGCGGAAATGCTGGCGGATCTTCTGCCGTGCCCGCGGTGAGTTGACGATGTCGAGCCAGTCGCGGGACGGCCCGTGGCTCGACTTGCTGGTGATGATCTCGACGATGTCGCCGCTGCTCAGCTTGGTGTGCAGCGGCACGATGCGGCCGTTGACCTTGGCGCCCACCGTGTGACTGCCGACGTCGGTGTGCACGGCGTAGGCGAAGTCGACCGGCGTGCTGCCCGCGGCCAGACTCTTCACGTCGCCCTTGGGCGTGAACACGAAGACCTCGTCCTCGAAGAGCTCGATGCGCAGCGTATCCATGAACTCGCGC
>JAPLCL010000334.1 GCA_026392265.1 Actinomycetota bacterium | reverse complement strand
TCGATCGCGGCGAGGATCTCGACGAGGTCCTGGCCGGCGTGGCAGACGCGCGTGCAGCGGCCGCAGCCGGTGCAGAGCACCTCGCCGAACTTGAGCGGGTAGATGGAGAACTTGTGGTTGATGCGCTGGCGGTAGCGCGGGTTCTGGGTGTCGCGCGGGTTGTGGCCGCTGGCGTGCAGCGTGAAGGTCGGCGCCTGGCAGGTGTCCCAGCAGCGGCGCCGGGTGCCCTTGCCGATGCCTTCTTCCTCGTCGACGATGTCGAAGCAGTGGCATGTGGGGCACACGCTCGAGCAGGCGCCGCAGCCGTTGCAGCGCACGCCGAGCGCGGCGAGCAGCGGGTCTTCGAAGTGCGTGTCGATCCAGTCGCGCACTGACGCGGCGTCGATCTCGAGGTTGGCGGCCACGCGCACGCGGGCGGCGGCGCGCTCCTCCGCGGCCTGCCGGCCGCGATGCTCCGCGCCGTTCTCGTCGGCCTCGACCTTGAAGCGCGCCGAGTGGGCTTCTACCAGGGCGCTCCCCTTCTCGGTGGTCGCCTCCATGAGGTAGCCGCCCTCGACCGGCGTGAGCAGGGCGTCGGCGCCCTTGTCGTCATCGGGCGCGGTGCCGACCGCGGTGCAGAAGCAGCTCTCGTCAACGACCGGGCAGGCGAGGTTGACGATCGTCGTCGCCTCGCGGCGGCCGTTCCACAGCTCGTCCTGGTAGTCCCAGTTCATGACCTTGTCGACGACGGCCAGGGCGGCGCTGTCGCAAGGCTTCGCCCCCAGCACGACGCGGGGCGGGAACTCGGTGGGCACCGCTTCGACCTCGACCTCGGTGCCGTGCTGACGCCAGCCGCACCGCGCCTCGTACTCGGGCAGGAAGTACTGTTTGAGCGACAGCACCGGCAGGCCGCGGCTGAGGTCCAGCTCGGCGGCATCGGCGAGCGCGCGGTACTCGATGTCGATCGGCTTGACGCCGGGGCGCAGACAGGCCGACGAGGCGATCGCCGACGGAGAAGCGCAGATGTCCACGGCGACGGGCGCGATCACTTCCGTGCCTGCGCCCAGCAGATCGCCGGTCAAGGCGCGCAGGTCGTCGCCGCTGATGAAATACGTCTCGCGTGTCCGATCCGCGTTGCTCACTTGATGAACTCCTGCTTGTCGTCGAGCCGGTAGTCGCCGATGGGCGCCGCGTTCTCGGGGTCGTCGCTCACGGTGTAGCCGTACCGCTCGCTCACGATCTGCTGCAGCTTGCGGTTCACGAGGCTGAGCGGGATGCCCACGGGGCAGAAGCGCTCGCATTCGCCGCAGTCGACGCAGCGGCCGGCGAGATGCAGCGCCCGGGTGATGTTCCAGCTCATATTGCCGCGCGGGTGCGCCGATGAGTCGATCCACTGCGGCCGGGTCTTCTCGGCCACGCAGCGCTCGCAGACGCACAACGGGCACACCTGGCGGCAGGCGTAGCAGCGCACGCATTTGGAGAACTGCTCGGTCCAGAAGGCCCAGCGCTCCTCGAGAGGCCGTGCCTCGAGCGCCTCGACGCGCTCGTCGATCGTCATGATCGGCCGCGGAGGCTCGGGCTGCGCCTCGCCGAGCAGGTGGTCGACGAGCTTCGGCTCGCGGTTGTCGCAGCCGAAGCAGCGCGGGGCGACGTTTTCGGCGCTGAGGGCGACGGCCTCGGCCAGCTCGCTTTCCTCCAGCACGCCGCCGCACCGCACGCCGATGAGCACGATGTCGTCGCGGTTGAGCTGCGCTTCGCGCAGCAGGCCCGCGACCGCCTTGGCGTCGCAGCCCTTGACCACGAGGCCGATCTTGCCGAGCTCGGCGACGTTGTCTCGCCGCGGGTTCAGATAAGTGACGAGGTTGTGCACGCAGCGTGTGTCGAAGATCAGCTTGTCGGTGTCGGCCGGGTCGGTGATGAAGGCGGGCCGCGCGCCGCGGCGCGCGTCTTCCCAGCCGATGATCACGCGCACCGTGCCGTCGGTGAGCAGCGTGCGGGCGAGCTCGTGCAGTTCGTTCATGAGGCCTCGGCTTTGATGCCGGCGGAGGCCGGCGCAGCCACGGCGCCCGGGCCGGCCGGCGCGGCCACGCCGACGTCCTTGGGCGCCAGCGCGCGATACGCCTCGAACGGCCCCAGGGCACGCACGTTGGTCACGGCTTCGTTGACCACGTCGCGCCACTTGGAGCCCTCGCTGGCCGAGACCCAGCTGAAGGTCATGCGCCGCGGATCGACGCCGATGAACTCCATGATGTCGTGGAACACGGCGAAGCGCCGCCGCGCGTGGTAATTGCCCGAGGTGTAGTGGCAGTCGGCCGGATGGCAGCCACTGACGATGACGCCGTCGGCGCCGCGCTCGAAGGCCTTGATGATGAACAGCGGGTCGATGCGGCCGGTGCAGGGCAAGCGGATGATGCGCACGTTGCTGGCCATGTGCAGGCGGCTGGTGCCCGCGAGGTCGGCGCCGGTGTAGGTGCACCAGTTGCAGACGAAGGCGGTGATGCGCGGCTCGAAGCCGTCGGCAGCCGCGCCACTCGTGTCGATCGCGTCGCTCACTTCACTCCCAGTAGCACAGGGCGTTGATCTCGCTGAAGATCTGCTCGTCGGTGAAGGTCTGCAGCTCGACGCTCTTGCTGAGACAGACCGCCTGGCAGGTACCGCAGCCTTGGCAGACGCCGGGGTTCACGTAGGCGACGTGGCCGCAGACGTGGCCGTCGACGGTGCAGATCTCGCGCTGTTCGATGGCTCCGTACGGGCACACGAGCTCGCAGCGCATGCAGCCGATGCAGGTGTTCTCGTCGACGACGGCGACCGCCGGCTCACGCTCGAGCTCGTCGGCGCTGAACAGGCCGAGCACCTTGGCGCCGGTGGCGCTGGCCATGGCGACGGCTTCGGGGATGTCGCGCGGCGCCTGGCAGGCGCCGGCCACGAAGACCCCGGCGGTGTTAGTCTCGACGGGGCGCAGCTTGGGGTGCGCCTCGTTGATGAAGCCGTGCTCGTCGGTGCTCACGCTGAGCTTCTGAGCAAGCTCACGGATGCCATCCTGAGGGCGCATCGCGGTGGCCAGCACGACCATGTCTGCGTCGATGACGACCTGCTCGCCGCTCAGCGTGTCGTAGCCCCACACTTTCACGACGTCGCCGTCGCGGAAGATACGGCTGACGCGGCCGCGCACGTACTCGGCGCCGTCCTCCTCGATGGCCCGCCGGCTGAACTCGTCGTAGCCCTTACCCCCCGCGCGGATGTCCATGTAGAAGGCGATGGCGCGGCCGTCATGCACCTTGTGCTTGTAGAGCATCGCGTGCTTAGCGTTGTACATGCAGCAGATCTTGCTGCAGTACGAGATACCCTTCTCGGGGTCGCGGGAGCCGACGCAGTGGACGAAGACCACAGTCTTCGGCTCCTTGCCGTCTGACGGCCTGAGGATGGCGCCCTCGGTCGGCCCGCTGGCCGACGCCAGGCGCTCGAACTGCAGGCCGTCGATGACGTCCGGCACCTCACCGTAGCCGTACTCGCCGTAGCCTTTGAGGCCCTCAGGCTGATCGCGACCGATGTCGTAGAGCTTGAAGCCGGTCGCGACCACGATGGCGCCCACGGCCTCGGTGACGAACGTGTCTTCGGTGTCGAAATCGATGGCGGCCTTCAGGCAGGCCTCCTTGCACTTGCCGCAGACGTCCTTGGCCAAGCCCTTACGGCGGCCTTTGAACAGCGTGCAGTTCACGCGGTCCAGCACCGGGATGTTGGGTACCGCCTGCGGGAACGGCACGTAGATGGCGGTGCGCTTGCCAAGGCCGGCCTCGAACTCGCTGGGGATCCTCTTTGCCGGGCAAGCCGCCTGGCAGTCGCCGCAGCCGTTGCAGAGGTCTTCGTTGACCGAGCGGGCCTTCTTGCGGATCGTCACCTCGAAGTTGCCGATGTAGCCGTCGACCTTCTCCACCTCGCTCCACGTATGGAGCTTGATGTTGGGGTGCTGATACGCCTCGACCATGCGTGGCGTGAGGATGCACTGCGAGCAATCGAGGGTGGGGAAGGTCTCGCTCAGCTGGCTCATGTGGCCGCCGATCGAGGCTTCCTTCTCGATGAGGACGACCTCGTGGCCGCCGTCGGCGATGTCGAGCGCCGCCTGGATGCCGGCGATGCCGCCGCCGATGACGAGGGCGCGCTTGGTGACCGGGATGTGGATGCTCTCCAGCGGCCGGTTGTGCTTGACCTTCTCGACGATGGTGCGGGTGATGTCGATGGCCTTGTCGGTCGCCTGGCCGCGGTCGTCGTGGATCCAGGAGCAGTGCTCGCGAACGTTGGCCATCTCGCACATGAACTGGTTCAGGCCGGCCTGGTCGCAGGCGCGGCGGAAGGTCTTTTCGTGCATGTGCGGGGAGCAGGCGGCGATGACGACGCCCGTGAGGTTGTTGTCCTCGATGGCCTTCTTGACCAGGGCCTGGCCCGGGTCGGAGCACATGTACTTGTAATCCTCGGCGACGGCGACGCCGGGGTGTTCCCTGAGGGCCTCGGCGACCGCCTCGCAGTCGACGGTGCGGGCGATGTTTTCGCCGCAGTGGCAGACGAAAACGCCGATGCGGCTCATGCCCCGACCTCCTGCTTCTCGGCGCGGGCGGCGGCCTTCGCCGCGGCCTTTTCTGTGGCGAGCTTCTCGGCGGCGACGCGCTCCGCCGCCTGCTGCACCAGGCGCGCCATGAACGGCGCGGTGTCGACGAAGTGGCGGCTCATGCCGAGTTCGGCGGGCGCCAGCCCGAGGGCGAGGCCCACCATCTCCGTGACAAAGAGGATCGGTAGTGATTCCTCGCCGCGCCGGGCCATGGCCTTCTGGCGCAGGTCGAGATTGGAGTGGCACAGCGGGCAGGCCACGATGATGGCCTCGGCGCCGTGGGAGCGGGCGTTTTCGATGATCGCGCGCCCGAGCCGCAGCACCGACGCGGTGCGGCTCACGCTGAAGGCGCCGCCGCAGCACTCGACCTTCATATCCCAATCGACGGCGTCGGCGCCGCAAGCTTTGATGACGTCGTCCATGGAGGTCGGCTGCTCGGGGTCGTCGTAGCCGCACACCTCCACCGGGCGCACGAGCAGGCAGCCGTAGTAGGCGGCCAGCTTGACGCCCTTCAGCGGGTTGGGTGCGGCGCGGCCGGAGATCTTGGTCTCGATGGTCGCCGAAACGTCGCGCAGCAGCTCGACGGCGTTGTGCACGTCGACGGAGTTCGAGAA
>JAPLCL010000357.1 GCA_026392265.1 Actinomycetota bacterium | reverse complement strand
AGCCCGTCGCGGGTGACCTCGTAGTCGAAGGCGAACGAGGCCGGACCGACGGACTCGATACTCGCCGACACCTCGAGCAGGTCGTCGAGGCGCGCGGGACGCAGGTACTTGAGGCGCGCCTCGACCACCGGCAGCAGCACGCCCTGGGCCTCGATGGCGGTGATGGGATGGCCGAGGGCGCGGAGCAGCTCCACGCGCACGACCTCGAAGTAGGTGAGGTAGTTGCCGTAGTAGACGACCCCGGCGGCGTCGGTCTCGGCGTAGCGCACGCGCACGGACGTGGTGAACCGGGGGGCTGGCGACTCGGGAGGACTCATCGTCCGCAGAGTAGCACGCGGCCGAGCGTGGTTCGAGATGTCGGAGGGGCGGGGCGCCGAAGCGCCCCGCCCCTCCGGGGACTACCTGTGACGCGGCGTCTCGATCAGGCGAAGACGGCTTTGGCGGCTTCAGCGAAGACGCCCATGGCGATGTCCATCTCGGCGTCGCTGATGTTGAGCGGCGGCAGGAAGCGCACGCCGTTGCCCTGTGAGCACGCGCCCATGAGGATGACCTTGTGCTTCTGGCACTCGGCGATGAACGCCTTGGCCACGGCGGCGTTGGGCTCCTTGGTGCCCGGCTGTACGCACTCGATGGCGAGCATGAGGCCCTTACCGCGCGCCTCGCCGATGACCGGGTACTGCGCCTGCTTCTCCTGCCAGAACTTGAGCAGCTTCTCGCCCTGCCTGGTGGCGTTGGCGAGCATGCCGTCTTCTTTCATCGCCGCGATGGTGGCGACGCCGGCGGCGCAGGCGACGGCGTTGCCGCCGTACGTGCCGCCCATGGAGCCCGGCAGGCACTTGTCCCACAGCGCCTTCGGGGCGACGATAGCGCCCAGCGGGTAGCCGGAGGCAATGCCCTTGGCGATGGTGAGGATGTCCGGCTTGACGTCGTAGTGCTCGTGGCAGAACCACTTGCCGGTGCGGCCCATGCCGGCCTGGATCTCGTCGATGATCAGGCAGGCGCCGATCTCGTCGGCGATGGCGCGCAGCTCCAGCATGAACTCCGCGGTGGGCACGATGAAGCCGCCCTCGCCCTGGATGGGCTCGACGATGATGCAGGCGACGTCGTCGCCGTAGATCTCGGCGCGCAGCACGCGGCGCACGTCCTCGATGGCGTAGGCCGTGGGGTCTTCGCTGGCCGGCGTGCGGAACGGGTAGCAGTAGCGCGCGTGATAGACGCAGGGGACCAGGGGCTCGTGATGACCGCGGTAGTGCACAGCCGAATCGGTGAGGGCCATGGTGAGGTGGGTGCGGCCGTGGAAGGCGCCGTGGAAGGCGATGATCCCCGGACGGCGCGTGACCTGCTTGGCCAGCTTGACCGCGTTCTCGACGGCCTCGGCCCCTGAATTGGCGAACATGACCTCGTCCATGTCCTCGGGCAGGAGGTCGACGATGTCCTCGGCGAGCTCGAGCATGGGGCCGTGCCGGTAGATGTTCATCTGCGCGTGCGCGACCTTGGCGGCCTGCTCCTGCACGGCCTTGACGACCTTGGGGTGACAGTGACCCGTGTTGACCACGGCGATGCCGACGACGAAGTCGAGCCACTTACCGCCGTCGGTGTCGTAGACCCAGCTCCCCTCGGCATGATCGATCGTGATCGGCGCGACCGGACCGAGGAAGTGAGGCATGTGGATCATGTGGGCGGGCTTGTCCGTCATGGATGAACCTCCAAAGAAGACCGTACTGCCGACAGTGACGGCGCGGCGCGCGCGGCGCCTCCGCGCGGGGAAAGACGATTCTCCCCATGGCTCAGCGCGATAGTAGCAAACCGGCGGCTACGGGCCCCGGCCAAGTCAACCCGCGGAGGACACTTCTGGCGGGCTTCGTTTGGCCATCTTGTCCAAGAGACGCCGTGTTGACACGAGGCCGCTCAGGGTGCAGAATCGTGACAGATTTCACAGCGTTTGTTCTGTAACGAACGTCCGGGCCGTGTTCAAAGGGGGAGCCGGAGCCAACATGGTGTCGAGGAAGACAGTGTCGCGCATGAGCCGCTACCGGCGGCTGCTGTCGTCCCTGCGAGCGGAGGGCCTCGAGAGCATCTATTCCCACCAGCTCGCCCGCCACGCCGTGGTCAGCGCCGCACAGGTGCGCCGCGATCTCATGGTGATCGGCTACTCGGGCAGCCCCAACAAAGGCTACGATGTCGACGCCTGCATCGCCAGCATCGGCAGCTTTCTCGACGGCGCCACCCGCCAGGAGGTCGCCCTCGTCGGCGTCGGCAATCTGGGGCGCGCGGTCCTGGCGCATTTCAGTGGGGTATCTTCCTCGGTCGCCATCATCGCCGCCTTCGACATCGATCCCGGGCTCACAGACACGGACGTCGACGGCGTACGCTGCCTCGACGCCGGCCGCATGGAGACCTTGGTGCGCGACCTCGGCATCGAGATCGCCGTTCTCACGGTGCCCGAAGACGCCGCCCAGGAGACCGCCGACACGCTCGTGCGGGCGGGCGTCAAGAGCCTGATCAGCTTCGCGCCCGTGCCGCTGCACCTCCCCAACGATATCTTCGTGGAGTACATGGACATCACCGCGGCGCTCGAATCGGCCGCCTACTTCGCGCGCCTCGGCGGCCGCGAAGAACCGGAGACCAACGGCGCCGGCGAGATCGAGCCGATGGTCAAGCAACTCGAATCACTGCTCGCGAGGTCGAAGATGAAACTCGAGGATCTGGCCCACAGTATCGGGGCCCGCGTCATCACGCCCGGCCGGGCGGGCGGTACCGAGATCGCCAAGATCTACGCCGGCGACCGCGTCAGCGACCTCCTCAACGAGGCCTCGGACAAGACGCTTCTCGTGAGCAACCTGGCCAGCGTGCAGCTGCTCCGCGTGGCCGAGCTCATGGACGTGCCTGGTATCTGCTTCGTCAACGGCGTCGAGCCCGACGCTGACGTCGTCGACCTCGCCCGCCAGAACGGCACCCTGCTGCTGGTCTCCCCCGCCGGGGTCTTCGAGACCTGCGGGCTCATCTACCAGGTCCTCTCCGCGGAGAAGCAAGACTGACCCATGGAGCACCTGGTCTACGACATCCAGAGCGGCGATTTCGGCGGCGCGGGCGCCGCCTCGCGCGACCTTAAACGACACCTCAAGCGCATCGGCGCCGAGTCCAACGCCGTGCGCCGCGCGATGATCGCCGCCTACGAGGCCGAGATGAACGTCGTCATCCACACCGAGGGCGGACGCCTGGAGGCCACGGTGAGCGACGGCCAGCTCGACGTCGACGTCATCGACCGCGGGCCCGGCATCCCCGATGTGTCGCAAGCGATGCGCGAGGGGTTCTCGACGGCCTCGTCGGAAGCTCGCGCCCTCGGCTTCGGAGCCGGCATGGGCCTGCCCAACATCGAACGAAACAGCGACCGTCTGCGCGTCACCTCGGCGGTCGGCGACGGCACGCGCGTGAGCTTTTCGATCGTGCTGCGGCCGGAGGCCGCCGATCAGGGCGCGCGACCTTCGTCGCTGGGGATCGTCGCCGAGCTCTGCCGCGACTGCCGTCACTGCCTCGTGGCGTGCCCCACGGCGGCCGTACGCGTGCGCGAGGCGCAGCCGTCGGTCCTCTATCACCTCTGCGTCGACTGCACCTGCTGCATCGCCGCTTGCGACCCGGGCGCGCTCACGCTGCTGGACGCGCCCGACGGGCTCGCCCCCGGCGCCGACGCCGTGCTGGCCGTGCCGCCGGCGCTTCTGGCCGGCTTCGGCGACCACGCCGTCGACACCGTGCTGGAGGAGCTGCGCGGGCTCGGGTTCGCCGCGGTCGTCTCGGTCCACCCCTATGAGGACGAGCTGCGCCGCGGCGTCCTCGACCTGGCCGCCACGTCGGCGCTGCCAACGCCCATCATCTCGCCGGTCTGCCCCGCGGTCGTCAGCCTCATCGAAGTCAAGTTCCCCTCGCTGGTGCCGCACCTGGCGCCGCTCGCCTCGCCCTGGGAGGCGCTGCAGCGCGACCTCGGCGCGCGCGACGTCACCTACGTGGTGTCGTGCCCCAGCCAGCGCACGGCGCTGCTCGCCCAGCAGCCCACCGCGCAGCGGCGCACAGTCACGCCGCGCCTCGTGCGCAAAGCGGTGCTGCCGCGACTGGCGAAACGCCGGCGCGCCGCGGACGGCACGCCGACGCCGCGGCCGCAGGCGGCCGGCGCCGACGACCTTCTCGTGGTCACCGGAGTCTCGCACGTGCTGGCGGTGCTCGAGGAGATCGAGGACGGCGGGCTGAGCGACGTGGCCAGCGTCGAGCCGTTCATCTGCGACGACGGCTGCTTCGGTTCGCCGCTGCTCGGCGAGGACGCCTACGTCGCGGCCTGGCGCTGGGCGGCCGCGGCCGCCGCCGGGCCGGGCGAGGGACGCAGCTTCGAGCGCGCCCGGCCCTTCCGCCCGCGGCCCGGCATCCGCCTCGACCCCGACATGGCCGTGGCCATCCGCAAGCTCGCCTTGCTGGACGCCGAGACCCGGGCTCTGCCCGGCAAGGATTGCGGCGTCTGCGGGGCGCCTACGTGCGCCGCACTCGCCGAAGACATCGTCATGGAGTGCGCCGTGCGCGCGCTCTGCCCGTACGTCACATCCGAAGAGGAGAGCGCGTCATGAAGCTCGAGGACATCGCCCGCGAGCTCGGCCTCACCGAGCTCACACCCGAGGTGACCGGTAACGGTGAGGCCGAGATCGAGCGCGGCTACGCGTCCGACCTGCTCAGCGACGTGCTGGCGCACGCCCCCGAGGGTGGCGTGCTGGTGACGCTGCAGGTGCACCTCAACGTCATCGCCGTAGCCGGCCACGCGGAGATGGCGGCCGTGATCTTCGCCGGCGGTCGCCGCCCCGAGGACGACGTGTGCGCCAAGGCCATCGCCGAGGGTCTCGCGCTGTTCGTGTCGCCGGCCGACACCTTCGACATCGTCGGCCGTCTCTACGCGCTGGGCGTCAAGGGGAACCATGCGTGAACGTCTGCGCTGCAGACCTGCACGTGCACACGGCGCTCTCTCCCTGCGCGGAGAACGACATGACGCCGCCGGCGATCGTCGAGAGGGCGCTCGCTGAGGGCCTCTGCATGATCGCCATCTGTGACCACAACAGCGCTCTGAACACGGCCGCTGTGCAGGAGGCCGCCGGCGCGCGCCTGACGGTACTCGCCGGCATGGAGATCACCACGGCCGAGGAGTGTCACGTCGTCGCCCTCTTCCCCGACGCCGCAGCGGCGCGCGCCGCGGGCGCCGAGGTCGGCGCGACGCTGGGGCAGATCGACGACGGCTACGAGGAGTTCTTCGGCGAGCAGCATGTGCTGGACGCGGACGGCAGCGAGCGCGGCCGCGAGACTCTCCGCCTGGCCACGGCGACGCAGCTCGACGTCGACGCCGTCGTCAAGCTCGTCCACGACCACGGCGGCCTGGCCATCGCCGCGCACATCGACCGCCGCAGCTTCGGCGTGATCGGCCAGCTGGGCTTCTTCCCGGCCACCGCCGGCTTCGATGCGGTCGAGCTCTCGCGGCACGTCGCCCCGGGCTCCCCGGAAGAGGCTGAGTTCGCCGTCCTCGGACTGCCGATCCTGCACTCCTCCGACGCCCACTACCAGAGCGACATCGGCGCGGTTCGCACGGTCGTGCACTGCGAGCGCCCCACCTACGATGAATTGGCGCTCGCCCTCGCCGGCGCGCGCGGCAGGAGCGTCGGCGATGCATGACCTCTCGCTTTTCCTGCTCGACATCATCGAGAACTCGGTGCGCGCCGGCGCCACGCGGATCCGCGTGGGCGTTGCGGCCGACCGCGCCGCCGACAGCCTGGAGATCACGGTCGAGGACGACGGACCCGGGCTGCCCGTGACGCCGCGCGAGGCGCTGGATCCTTTCTACACCACCAAGAAGGGTAAGAAGACCGGCCTGGGGCTGAGCCTGTTTCGGCAGGCCGCTGAGGCCGCCGGAGGCGGCCTCAGCGTCGGCCGTTCGACGGACCTCGGGGGGGTCGCTGTGCGTGCCTGGATGGGCCTCGGCAACGTCGACCGCCCGCCCCTCGGCGACGTGGCGACAAGCATCCTCACGATGGTCGCCACCAATCAGGAGGTCGCCTTCGCCGTCGACCTCGTGGACGGCGACGAGTGCACGTCGCTCCGCGGCAGCGAGCTGCCGCAGCGGCTCCCCGCCCTCGTCGCCTATCAGGAAGGTCTCACCTGAACGTCATCTCCCGCACAGCGGATCGCAGTCGAATCAAACGGAGGAACAGCGGATGAGCGAAGAAGTCAAGTCGTGCACGTGTGGTTGTGCCGAAGAACCGACAGAAGAGGAGCTCCTCGAGCGCCTCGACGCGGTGATCGGCGAATACCGCGGCAAGCCCGGCGCCCTGATCCCGGTGCTGCAGCTTGCCCAGGGCATCTTCGGCTACCTGCCGGAGGTCGCCCTCAAGCACATCGCCCGGGAACTGCGCAAGCCCTACAGTGAAGTCGCCGGTGTCGTCGGCTTCTACTCGTTCTTCACCACCGTGCCGCGCGGCAAGCACCTGGTGCGCATCTGCATGGGTACCGCCTGCTACGTGCGCGGCAGCGTGCAGGTACTCGACGCGTTCAAGAAGGAGCTCGGTATCGACATCGGCGGGACCACCGAGGACCGCGAGTTCTCGCTGGAGATCGCCCGCTGCTTCGGCGCCTGCGGCCTCGCCCCAGTCATCACCATCGACGACGACGTGCATCATCGCGTCAAGCCCAAGCGCGTCAACGAGATCGTCGCCCAGTACGCCGCGGAGCCGGTGCTCGCGGAAAGGAGCGCTTGACCATGGCCGACAAGATCACCAGCCCAGACCAGCTTCTCGCGAGAGCGCAGCAGGCCCAGGCCGACCTCGACCTGCGGCAGGGCCGCAAAGACACGCAGGTCACCGTGCACATGGGTACCTGCGGCATCGCCGCCGGCGCCCGTGACGTGGTCGCCACGTTCATGACCGAGATGAGCGCCGCCGGCGTCACCTCGGCGAGTCTGCACCAGACCGGCTGCGCCGGTCTCTGCGAAGAAGAGCCCATGGCCACGATCACCGCGGCCGACGGGACGTTGTACCGCTATGGCCTGCTCGACAAGGACAAGGTGCACACCATCGTCATTAACCACCTCGTCGGCGGCACCCCCGTCGACGCGTACCTGATCAAGACCTGAGAGCGAGTGACACGACTATGGCTGATGTGAGAACCCATTTTCTGATCTGCACCGGTGGCGGATGTATCGCTTCCGGGGCGCTCGACGTGAGCGAGGCCATGCGCGCCGAGCTCGTGACGCGTGAGCTTGCCGGCGAGGTCGAGGTCATCGAGACCGGCTGCCTGGGACCATGCGTCCAGGGCCCGGTGGCCCTCGTGTACCCGGACGGCGTCTTCTACCAGAACGTACACGTCGAGGACGTCCCCGAGCTCGTCGAGGAGCACCTGCTCAAGGGGCGCCTCGTCGAGCGCCTCGTGAGCCACGCACCCGGTACTGAGAAGACCCAGGCCGAGATGAACGACATCCCGTTCTTCAACCGTCAGGTGAAGATCGTGCTGCGCAACTCGGGCATCATCGACCCGCTTAAGATCGACGAGTACATCGCCCGCGAGGGCTACCAGGCGCTGGCCAAGGTGCTCACCTCCATGACCCCGGAAGCGGTCGTGGAAGAAGTGCTGGCCAGCGGGCTGCGCGGCCGCGGCGGCGCCGGCTTCCCCACAGGGATGAAGTGGCGCTTCGCGCAGCAGCAGGACAACGACACCAAGTACATCCTCTGTAACGCCGACGAGGGCGACCCCGGCGCCTTCATGGACCGCTCGGTGCTCGAGGGAGACCCGCACTCGCTCATCGAGGGCATGGTCATCGGCGCCTACGCGATCGGCGCGCACCAGGGCTACGTGTACGTGCGCGCCGAGTACCCGCTCGCCGTCGAACGCCTTGAGCACGCCCTCGGCCAGGCCCGCGAGAGCGGCCTGCTGGGCAACGACATCATGGGTACCGGCTTCGACTTCGACCTCGAGATCCGCATGGGCTCCGGCGCCTTCGTGTGCGGCGAGGAGACGGCCCTGATGACCTCCATCGAGGGCCACCGCGGCGAGCCGCGGCCGCGCCCGCCCTTCCCCGCCGTCTCCGGTCTGTGGGGCAAGCCGAGCGTCCTCAACAACGTCGAGACCTTCGCCAACATCGCGCCCATCATCCTCAAGGGCGCCGCGTGGTATGCGAGCACGGGCACCGAGACGAGCAAGGGCACCAAGGTGTTCGCGCTCGGCGGCAACGTGCAGCACACCGGCCTTGTCGAGGTGCCCATCGGTATGCAGCTCGGCGAGCTCATCTATGAGGTCGGCGGCGGTATCCCCAACGGCAAGGAGTTCAAAGCCGCGCAGCTCGGTGGTCCGTCCGGCGGCTGTATCCCCAAGCAGCACCTCAACGTGCCGGTCGACTATGCCACCCTGCAGGAACTGGGCGCCATCATGGGCTCGGGCGGCGTCATCGTCATGGACGAAGACACCTGCATGGTCGACATCGCGCGTTTCTTCCTCGAGTTCACCCAGGAAGAGAGCTGCGGCAAGTGCCCGCCTTGTCGCGTGGGCACCAAGCGCATGCTCGAGATCGTCGATCGCATCACCAAGGGTGAGGGCGAAGAAGGCGACATCGAGCGCCTGATCGCCCTCGGTGAGAGCATCACACAGACCGCGCTCTGCGGCCTTGGGCAGACGGCCCCCAACCCGGTGCTGTCCACCATCCGCCACTTCCGCCACGAATACGAGGCGCACATCAAGGACCACTACTGCGAGGCCGGCGTCTGCGCCACGCTCTTCAAGGCGCGCTGCTCCAACGCGTGCCCCGCGAGCGTCAACATCCCCGGCTTCGTCAGCCTCGTCGGCGAGCAGCGCTACGAAGAGGCGCTCAAGCTGCATCGCGAGCGCAACCCGCTGGCGAGCATCTGCGCCCGCGTCTGCTTCCATCCCTGCGAGAGCAAGTGCATGCGCGCCGGCCTCGACGGCGCGCTCGCCATCCGCCACGTCAAGCGGCACATGGTCGAGCAGGAGACCGTCCCCGTGCTGCCCGAGATCATGGCCAACGAGGAC
>JAPLCL010000123.1 GCA_026392265.1 Actinomycetota bacterium | reverse complement strand
GGCAGGCCCGCCGCCACGACGGCGCCGAACACGATGAGCAGGATGATGAGGGCGATCGGCACGCCGATACCCTCGCCGCGCTGCAGGTCATGCGTGGCCGTCTGGCTGAAGTCGCTCTGGATGCTGGCCGTGCCGGTGATGAGCGTGTCGAAGCCGCCCTTGCCGTCGGCGGCGTGCACGACGGCGTGCACCTTGTCGATGTTCTTCTCTGCCTGCGCGAGGTCGCCGGCCATCACGATGGGGAGGATGGTGCTGTGCCCGTCGGCGGCGGCCAGCGCCTTGCCGCCGCCCTGATAGTAGCTGACGACGCCGTCGACGACGCCGGGGCCGAGCGCGGTGAGCTTGGCCTGCAGGGCCACGACCGCGGCGCGGAAGGCCGGGTCTCTCACCGTGGCCGTCTGCGAGCGCACGATGACGACTTCGTTGGCCTTCTGCGGCATGTCCAGCTTCTGCGCCAGGAGCTCCTGGCCGGTCTTGGAGTCGGGCTGCCCGAGAAAGCTGTACTGCGCCGTCAGGCTGCCGGGGAGCACGAGCGCGATGATCGCTGCGGCTCCCAGCAGCGCGAGCACCCAGATGCCCACCGTCAGCCACGGTCGCGTTGCGGAGCCTCGTGCCAGCGTCGTCGTCGAGAGTCTCATCGGTACCCCTCCACAGAAACGGTCCCACGCGTTTGCGCGAAACCGGAGTTTTATTGTCCCGTTACGAAGGTGAGTGCCCGGGGAGGAGGGGAGGGAAACGTCGCGCCCGCCCGGCGCAGCGGGTGGCGGGCGCCGATCTGGGGCTGCCGGACGCAAGAAACGGGCCGGGAAGGCGGCTTCGCCCTCCCGGCCCGTGTGCGGACCGACTACTGCTGGCTGCCTGTCAGGTGACCGGCGGCGGTGGCGGAGGGGTGGGGCTCTCCGGAGGCGCCGGCTCGGCGGGAGGCGCCGGCTCGGCCGCTTCGGCCGGAGGCGCCACTGGAGGTGTGGTCTCGACCGGCGGCGTCGTGTAAGGAGTGGTCTGGTCCGGCGGCGTCGCATAAGGAGTGGTCTGGGCCGGCGGCGTCGCATAAGGAGTGGTCTGGGCTGGAGGTATCGTGGGCGGTGCAGCAGCGGCCGGCGGCGGTGCGGACACCGCAGCCTGGGACGGAGTCGGCGCGAGGGGTTGCGGCATGAGCGGCTGTACGAGTGGCGGTGGCGGCGCGGCGGGGCCCGGAGTCGGCGGGATGTACTGCTGTCCGGCGGGCGGGGCAGGCGGCGCGGCGGCGTATCCGCCACCGGCCGGCATGGGCGGTGCGCCGAAGCCCGCCGACCCGGGAGCAGCGATGCGCCGGAACTCGTAGCCGCCAAACCCGAGGATCAGGAACATGATCGACGGGAAGATGATCAGCAGGATCGCGAACCCCGTGCCTTGGCCGAAGTTGGCGGCGATGTCCAGCGCTATGAAGATCCACAGCACGAAGATACCGATGAAGAGAAGCCAACCGATGAACGGGATCCACGCCAGCAGGCTGCAGCCGAGCATGATCCAGAAGAAGTACACCGGCCGGTTCGACAGCTTGACGACGTTGTATTCGTTGTAGAAGGGGATGATGGCGGCCCATCCCGGCAGCCCGGCCTTGTTGAGGGTCTTCCACAGGCCGATGATCGCCAGGACCGCGAAGGCGAGCATCACGATCCACATGACGATCAGGAAGGCAGCGGCCGCGCCCCCCCCTGCGTTGTAGCTGTAGCTTAAGTCCATGACCTTCTTCTCCTTGTTGCCGTGGCCCAATGCGGTCGTTCGTATGAGTCTTCAGCGCCCCCGGTGCACATCCTGCCCAAAGTGCCGTGCGAGCACGCCCGTGTGCGGTGGGTCGAGTGCGAAAAGGACGGGCGGGGTGGCGGCAAACCCGCCTCCCGGCCCGTCCGTGGCCGTGTCATGCGAGCGCGTTGGGCTCAGGCGTTCATCGGCCTGTACTCGTCGCTGCCGAAGCCCAGGATCAAGTACATGATCGGGGCGAACAGCCACAGAAGGATGCCGAAGCCGGCGCCGTGGCCGAAGTTCTTCGCGATGTCGATGGAGACGATGATGAGGATGATGACGTTGACGATGGGGATGAAGTACAGGATCAGCCACCAGCCGGGGCGTCCCGCGACCTTGATCATCAGGTAGATGTTGTAGATCGGGATGATGGCGCCCCAGCCGGGATGGCCGGCCTTTACGAACGTCTTCCAAAGGCCTGCGATGACCAGGATCGCGACAATGATCCAGACGATCGACATCATGCCGCTGAAGAGCGCCGATGCCCAATTCGTGGTTTCACCGATCATGAAAGCCTCCTGTTTTGATTCCCTCGAATATCCATGACTGCGTGTTCCCTACTCAGGGCATGCATCCTGCCTGCTACGCAGTCCCTATCGGACAGCGGCGAGTCGACCTTGAGCCGGGCGAGGAGTGTCCTCGGACCGGCGCGGCTGCGTATACTCGAACCACGCGAGTTCGGAGGGGCTCGCGGTCCGTGGGGGCGAAAGAAAGGAAGTACGATGACACGGTTGCCGCAGCGTATCGCCACGGGCGTGTACCAGGTCGCCTTGGGCGGCGTGAACGCGTTTCTGATCGATGTCGACGACGACGGGGTGGGGGCTGCGGCGCCGGCCGACGGCGAGGGCACCGCCCCCGGCGGCTTGGTCCTCGTCGATACGGGTTTCGCGCGCAGCTCCGCGCGCCTCGGCGCGGCCATCCGCGACCTCGGCCGCGCGCCTGGCGATGTGCGTGCGATCGTGGTCACGCACCTGCACGGCGACCACACGGGCGCGCTCGTGGAGGTCAAGCGCCGTACCGGCGCCGAGTTATGGATGCACCCGGCCGACGCGGCGCTGGTGCGCGAGGGCGTCTTCGCGCGCCCGCTCGAGCCGGGGCCGGGTCTCATGCGCAGCGCCTTGGTGCGGCTTGCCGACAGGCGGCCGGCGCGGCGCGGCGAGGCCATCGCCGTCGAGCATGAAGTGTATGACGGCGAAGTGCTGCCGTTCGCCGGCCTGAAGGCCGTGTACACGCCGGGGCACACTGCCGGCCACCTGGCTTTGCTGCTGCCGCGGGACGGCGGCGTGCTCTTTGTCGGCGACGCCGCGACCAACTTCGCGCGCCTCAGCTGGGGGCCGATCTACGAGGATGTGAGCGAAGGCCGCGCGAGCCTCGCCAAGCTCGCGGCTCTGGACTTCCAGGTGGCAGCCTTCGCCCACGGCCGCGCCATCCGCGCGCGCGCCGGCGAGCGCTTTCGCGCGCGCTGGACCTCCGCGCGCTGACGCGGCCGGCCTGCCCGGCCTGCTCACTTTGCTGAAGAATCGCTCGTTGACGCCGGCGCCTCGCGCCGTAAGGTGATGAGACGCGCCCGCGTGGCGCCGGCGAGCGACGGGGGAGGCAGGGAACATGGGCACTCACGGCAGGCGGGCGTGCCCGCGTCACGTGATCGTCGGCCTGACGTTCCTTCTCGCGTGCGCGAGTCTCGCGGCAGCCTGTGGCGGCGCCTCGGGCGACTCCCCAACGGCGACGCCGTCGCCGCCGGCGACGCCCATGACCCTCAAGGTCATGGAGTTCAACATCGAGTACGGCGGCACCACCATCGACTTCGCCAAGGTCGTCGAGGCGGTCAAGGCCGCGGACCCGGACGTCATCGGCCTCGAAGAGGCCGAGACGAACACGTCGCGGCTGGCCAAGGCGGCCGGCTACGAGTACTGGAGCAACGCCATGCAGGTCGTCTCCAGGTACCCGCTGCTCGAGCCGCCGGATGCGCACGGGTCGTATCTCTTCGTGCAGCTGGAGCCGGGTTTCTGCATTGCCCTCTCCAACGTCCACCTGCCTTCCGACGCGCCGGGTCCGACCATGATCCGCAAGGGCAAGACGGCGGACCAGGTGATCGCTATGGAGGACAAGGTGCGGCTGCCGTACATCCAGACGCAGCTGGAGGTGCTGCCGCCACTGGTGAAGCAGGGGATCCCCGTCTTCCTGCTCGGCGACTTCAACGCTCCGTCGCACCTCGACTACACCGAGGCCGTCGCCGGGACGCGTGACTACGTGAAGTACCCCCTCGAGTGGCCGGTGAGCAAGGCCGTCGAGGCCGCCGGCTTCGTCGATTCGTGGCGTGCGGTCTTCCCCGACCCGCTGCAGAGCCTCGGACTCACCTGGTGGGCGGCGCGGCCGCAGGTCGACGGCTCAAACCCGGGGCCCAACGCGCCGCAGGACCGCATCGACTTCATCTACTCGGCTGGGCCGGCAAAGGCGACGGCCGCCCAGCTCGCCGGCGAGAAGGGCGGACCGGAGGTGACGTTCGCCGTGAAGCCGTGGCCGTCGGATCACCGCGCCGTCATGACGACGTTCGCGGTGACGCCGGGGCCGCTGCCGGTCATGATCGCGGTCTCGCCGCAGGTGGCCACCGTGGGCGATCCGGTCACGGCCTTCTACAAGGCGGCGCCGGGAGGCGCGGCGGCCGTAGCCGTCGTGCCGGTGGACGGCGCCCCTGCGGATGCGCTCGAGAGCCCCGCCATCGCCGTCGGCTCGGCGCACAGCGGCTCCGTGGAGGTGCCGACTCAGGCGCTTGACCTAGGCAAGTACGAGCTGCTGCTGGTGGGCGCGGGCAACGCCGTGCAGGCGCGCGCCCCGTTCTGGGTACAGGCGCCGGGCGCGAAGCCGCTGCTCACGACCGACAAGACGGCCTATGCCTCCGGCGCGCCGATGGTCGTGACCTGGGAGCGCGCCCCGGCCAATCGCTGGGACTGGCTCGGCGTGTACAAGGCGACCGCCGCCGATCCGAACGTCGACGCCTACCTGATCTGGCAGTACACCGGCGGCGCCGGGTCCGGTACGAGCGCCGGGACGGTCGCCGGCGCGATGACCATGGACAAGGCCACCGTCGAGGGCTCGCCGTGGCCGCTGCCCACCGGCAAGTACGTCTTGTACTACCTGCTGGCCGACGGCTACGAGTGGGTCGCGAAGACGACGTTCAGGGTGAACTAGACGGAGACCACGGCGTACATGCGGACCACGAGAAGCGGAGGGAGATCATGAAGGTTCTTATCGTCGGCAGCGGCGGCGTGGGGGAGTCCACGGCGGCGATCGTCAAGCGGCGCGATCCCAAGGCCGAGCTCTTCGAGACGATGGTGATGGCGGACTACGACCTGGCGAAAGCGCAGGCGGCGTCAGCCCGGCAGGGGGACGAGAAGCGGTTCCCGGCCGAGCAGGTCGACGCCGCCGACGTCGGCGCAGTCGTCGCGCTGTGCGCGAAGTACGACGCCGACGTGCTCTGCAGCTTCCTGCCCGTCGAGCTCAACCCGTACACGCTGCAGGCGGCGCTCAAGGCCGGCGTTCACCATATGGACGCCTCGACGACGCTCTCGGTGCCGCACCCGACCGATCCCTTCAACCAGGCGGGCACGGTCCTCGGGGAGGATGAGCTGGCGCTCAGCGGCGAGTTCGAGAAGATCGGCAAGCTGGGCCTCATGGGCATCGGCGTAGAGCCGGGCATGGCCGATTGGTACTGCCGTTACGCCGCCGATCACTTCTTCGACGAGATCGACGAGATCGGCGTGCGCGACGGCGCCAATCTCGAGATCCCGGGCTTCAAGGGCATCAGCTTCGGCTTCTCCATCTGGATGACGCTCGAGGAGTGCACCAACCCGGCCGTGGTGTGGGAGCGCGAGCGCGGCTTCTACACGGTGCCGCCGCTCTCCGACCCCGAGCCCTTCTACCTGCCCGAAGGCATCGGCTGGGTCGAGTGCGCTCACGTCGAGCACGAAGAGGTCCTGCACGTCGGCTGGTTCGAGAGCCTGCTCAAGGGCGTGAAGAAGGCCACGTTCAAGTACGCGCTCGGCGACGAGTTCATCGCCGCGATGGAGGTCTTCACGTCGGTGAACATGCATTCCCTGAAGCCGGTGAACGTCAAAGGCATGCAGGTGCGGCCCCGCGACGTCATCCAGGCGGCCGCCCCGGACCCCAATGAGATCGGCAAGCGCTACATCGGCCAGACGTGCGCCGGCACGTGGGTCAAGGGGCGCAAGGACGGCGCCGAGCGGCAGATCTACCTGTACCAGGTCGCCGACAACCAGGAGAGCGTGGCCCTGTACGGCACCCAGGGCGTCGTCGCGCAGACGGCGTTCCCGGGCGTGATCGCGCTCGAACTGCTGGCCACGGGCAGGCTGCAGGGCTACAAGGGCAATCCCGAGGCCGGCGTCTTCCCGGCCCAGGCGTTCAGCTGCGACGATTTCGTGCGCCTGCAGGGCGAGTACGGCTTCCCCGGCGGCGTGCTGGAGATGGACTCAGAGTACAAGCGGGCGCGAGACCACGGTGCCTTTCTCGCGCCTGTCGAGCAGGCGGACTCGTGACCTGCCGCCGGTTCGAGGGCAAGGTGGCGCTGGTCACCGGCGTATTACTGCCGGTCGACGGCGGCTACGTGGCGCAGTAGGAGGAGTCCTGCGCGGATTGAACTACAAGACCGCCGTGGTCACAGGCGGCTCCTCCGGGCTCGGCGAGGCGATCGTCTGCCGGCTCGCCGAGGAGGGCCTGAGCGTCGCCATCGGCTGCCGCGCGACAACGGTCATGCCGGCGAGCCCTCGGTCGTCCTCGGCGGCGTGAGCTCGGTGGCCGACTGCGACCGTCTGGTAACGGAGACCGTCGCCCGCCACGGGTACCTCGACATCCTCGTCAACTCGGCCGGCGTGTGGCTCGAGAAGTAGATCCTCGACACCAGTGAGGCCGACTGGGAGTGTTGCGTCGGCACCTGCCTCAAGGGCACGTACTTCATGTGCAAAGCGGCTCTGACGCACATGGTCCCGCGCCGCGCCGGGGTCATCGTCAACCTGGCCCGCGACTCGGGCATCCACGGCGAGCCGGGCGCGGCCGTGTACTCGGCCGCCAAGGCGGGAGTGGTCATGATGACCCGGGTTCTCGCCATCGATCACGACTCCGACGGCATCCGCCTGTGCAGCGTCTACCCGGCGATCTTCGACACGCCGATGCTGGCCAACGCCGTCGCCGCGGCGCCCCGCACAGTACGGCCTCGAGTGAGGAGGAAGTACCGGGTCACGTTCGAGTCAGGATCGCACGCGCGAGGCGCGGCCTATCGCAGCATCTTGAGAATGTGCTTCGCCAGCGTGTCGGCGATCTCCCTGTGCCGAGGTACCGGCTGGCTGACTTTGGTCAACGGTTTGTGACACCAATCATGGTTGCCGCCATGCCGGATGAGGACGCACCCGATCGACCCCAAGGAGCGGACGAGCTCGGAGCGCTTCACGCGACGCTCAACTCACCGACCTTGTGCACGCAAGGGATCCGCCCTGAGGTGAGCTCATTGTAGATCTCCTGGAGGTTCTTCTTGAGCTCATCCAAGGTCTCGCCCTGCGTGCGGTAATCCGGGTAGTCTTCCAGCCAGCCCACGATGAGCTCGCTCTCCTGGTAGTAGACAAACCTCTTGGTCTCCATGATGTCCCTTCTTCGGTTCCGCCGAGGGCGCGGGATAAGCCCGTTCTAGCAGAGCCTGAGCGCCAGGTTCGCAGCCGACGACGATTTGATCATACCCTCGCCCACTCGGCGCTCGCGGGGCCGCTCCATTACCCCACATACATGACGACCGGCGGAGAGGCCGGCGGCGCGGAGATGCTGCGGCGCCGTCCCGCCCGACCATACTCCGACTCTGCCGCTATCCGAGGTGGCGCAGCGTGGCCTCGATCTCGCTGGTCAGCAGGTAGAGGTCGAGGTCGGCAGGGTCGCCTGGCGCGAAGGCGCGAAAGCCGAGTCGCTCCCACCATGTGCGGGCGCTGTCGTCGAGGGCGCTGACGACATGACGCCGCCCGCGCTCCTAGCGCGCCGCGGTGACGAACGCGTCGATCTCGGCCAGCAGCTGGTCACGGCGGGCGGTCGGCAGCCACGACGAAGTGATCGAGTTGCGCGCGAGGGCGGCGATGTCGTCGCGGTCGAGGTCGAGGGCGTGCTGCACGGCCGCGTAGTTGGCGGCCAGGTAGCCGTCGAAGTAGGCGGGATCGTCGGAGTTCACGGTGACGCGCAGGCCGGCGTCGAGCAGCCGCTTGAGCGGATGCTGCGAGAGATCCGGCGTGACCTGCAACTCGAGGTTGCTGAGCGGGCACATCGTGAGCGGGATCTGCTCGCCGGCAAGGCGCCGCTGCAGCGCCGGGTCGTCGATGGCGCGCACGCCGTGGTCGATGCGCGCCACTTTCAGCAGGTCGAGAGCCTCGGAGATGTACTCGGCGGGGCCTTCCTCGCCGGCGTGGGCGACCGCGACAAAGCCGGCGTCGCGGGCCACGCGAAAGACTTCCTTGAAGTCGCGGGGCGGATGGCCGACCTCGGCGGAGTCGAGCCCTACGCCGGCGATCACGTGGCGGTAGGGCCGCGCCGTCTCGAGGGTGACCATGGCGCTTGCCGGGCTCTGGTCGCGCAGAAAGCACATGATGAGGCGCGAGCTGACGCCGAGCTGCCGCTCGGCGTCCACGAGCGCCCGCCGAATACCCTCGACGACCACCGCGAACGGCACGCCCCGCGGCGTGTGACTCTGCGGGTCGAAAAAGACCTCGACGTGCCGCGCGCCGTCGCCGTGGGCGCGCCGCAGGTAGGCCGTCGTCAACTCGTAGAAGTCCTGCTCGGCGACCAGCACCTCGACGCCGGCGTAGTACAGGTCGAGGAAGTGCTGCAGGTCGTTGAAATGGTAGGCGGCGCGGCACTCCTCGGCGGAGGCGCAATCCAGCGCCACGCCGTTGCGCTTGCCGAGCTCCAGCAGCATCTCGGGCTCGAGGGTGCCCTCGATGTGCACGTGGAGCTCAGCCTTGGGGATGTCGCGGATGAAGGCGTCCATCGTGGTGTCGTCGGGCACGGGTGCCTCCTGCGTCGCGGTTGAGAGGCTTGTACCCACCCGCGGTCGCATCGTCACCCGGGTGATACGCTGCTCGCGATGCGGAGTGGAGCGGAGGAGGACGCGATGACGACCAGGGTGCTCGTGCTGGGCGGCTACGGCACCGCGGGGGCCCTGCTCGCGCGGCTGCTGCTGGAACGCAGCGACGCCGAGGTGGTGATCGCCGGGCGCTCCGCGGCCAAGGCGGACGCGCTCGCGGCGGAGCTGGGTGCGGCGTTCGGCCCGCGGCGGTGCTCGGCGCGCCGCGTCGACGCCGCCGATCCGCGAGCCCTCGATGACGCCCTGACCGGCATCGACCTCGTCGTCGTCGCGGCGAGCACGCTGGCGTATGTGAGGACGGTGGCGGAGGCCGCCTTGCGCGCCGGCGTCGACTACTACGACCTGCAGCTGTCGGTGCGGGCCAAGTTCGAGGTGCTCGACGCTCTCAGCGCGCGGATGGAGCGCGAGGGGCGCTGTTTCATCACCGACGGCGGCATCCACCCCGGCCTCTCGGCGGCGATGATCCGCGCGCTGCTGCCGGCTTTCAGCCGGCTCGAGCGCGCGGACTGCTCCGGCTTGATGCGCGTGGACTGGAACGCCTTCGCGTTCTCCGCGTCCGCCATCCACGAGCTCGTCGACGAGTTTCGCGACTACCGCATCGAGGCGCTGCGCGACGGGGTCTGGACCAAGGTCCCGGCCCGCAAGATGCAGCGCACGATCGAGTTTGGTCCACCCTGGGGCCGGCAGGCCTGCTCGCTCATGGTCCTCGAAGAATTGCCGAGACTCGCACAGTCGTTGCCGTCGCTCCGCGAGTGCGGCTTCTACGTGTCCGGCTTCGGCCTTGTCGTCGACTACCTCATGTTGCCTCTGGGCATGGTGACGCTCACGGTCGCCCCCGACCGTCTGGGCCCGGGGTACGCGAGACTTCTCAGCCGGGCGCTCAAAGCCACGAGCCGGCCTCCCTACGAGACCGTGTTCCAGGTGGAGGCGGAGGGCGTCGCCGCCGAGCCCGGGAGGGAACACCGGCTGGCCAGGCTGAGGGTCGCCCACGACGACGGCTACTATCTGACGGCCGCCGCGGCCGTCGCCTGCCTGCTGCAGTACCTTGACGGCTCGATCCGCCGCCCCGGGTTGAGCCTGCAGGCGTTGGCCGTGGAGCCGGGGCGCTTTCTCACCGACCTGCAGAAGATGGGCGCCAGAGTGACGGTGCAGGGAGCGCCCGCGCTGGCCGCTCGGTAGGCCGGCGCGCGCGGAGCGGGCCGGCCGCGCCGGCCGCCGGCGCCCCACGCGCGCACACGGTCCGTCTGTCACCCCCGGGTGATACATTCGGGGGCGTGACCCACGGGCGATCCCTTTTCGGGCTGGTCTGGCCCCGCGTACGTGCCGCGCTCGCGCTCGCGGGCGTACTGGCCGCGGCGGCCGCCATCGGCGCCGGCTGCGGCTCAGCGGCCACGAGCAGCGGCTCTGCCGCTACGCCTCCGATGAACGCCACGACAGCGGCCGCGTCTCTTTCGCCCACGCCCGGGCCGTCGCCGGCGCGGACACCGAAGACGCCGCGGCCCACGCCGACGGCTCCGCCGGCCGGCTCGAGCGCCACCTCCGGCGCCACCACGGTCGCCTTCGTCGACGTGGGGCAGGGCGACGCCACGGTCATCAAGTCGGGTTCGTGGGCGGGTCTCATCGACGGCGGGCCGGCGGGCTCCGAGCCGGCCGTCGAAGCGGCGCTGGCCAAGCTCGGCGTGCGCCGCCTCAACGCCGTCGTCGTGTCACATATGCACGCCGATCACACGGGCGGGCTCACGCGCATCGTGAGCGAATGGCGCCCGCGCACGGCCTACGTGGCCGGGACGCCCACCTCGGCGCTGGCCGGCGCCCTGCGCGGCGCCGGGACCACGGTCGTCCAGGTCCGGCGCGGCGCCACCGTGCGATTCGGCGCGGCGCAAGCCAAGGTGCTCAGCCCGGCCGGCCTCTCCGGCGATCCCAACAGCGACAGCGTCGTCCTGCGGCTCGACGCGTCGGGCAAGAGCTTTCTCTTCACCGGCGACTGCACCGGGCCCAACGAGGCCGTGGTGGGGAGCATCTGCGCCCGCGGCCCGCCCATCTTCGTGCTCAAGGTCGCGCACCACGGCTCGCGGTACTCCACCACTTCATCATTCCTCGCGCACACGCGCCCGCGCGTTGCGGTGATCTCCGTCGGGCCCAACTCCTACGGGCACCCCAGGCCGGCGACCGTGGGGCGGCTGCTCGCCGGCGGATCCCGCGTCTACACCACCTGGAGGAACGGCGGCATCACGTTCAGGGTGTCGGCGGGGGGAGCGATGAGCGTCTCGTTTTCGCGCTCATCGGTGCCCGTGAAGAAGGCGACGGCGGCCGGTGTTAGGTAGAGAGCGCTGACGATTCGGCCGCCGCGGGTAGCCTTCAGGCGTCGTACGGGACGAAGCGAGCGACGTCGGGCTCAGTGAGATGCTCCCAGGCGCCGTGGACGCCTTCGTGCGCGGCGCCGAGCTCCACGTGGAGCATGGCGATGCCGAAGTCGATGGGCGCCGTCCAGTAGGTCTGCCCGGCGCGGCCCATCACCAGCGAGCCGCCCTCGAGGCGGAATCGCCAAGGCTGCTTGTTGGCCCCCGACGGCGCCACGCGGGCAGCCTCCACGGCCGCGACCGCCCAGTCCGGCCACGCGGCGCCCATCGGCCCGCCGGCGCCGGCCTGACCCAAGCCGCGCGTGAGGTCCGGCGCGATCTCCTCGACCTGGCGGCGGGCGGCGGAGCGCACTGCCTTGCTCATCATGCGCTCCACGAACTGCTTGCGCTCGACGGGGTGGCCCACCGGGGAGACGGCGACCAAGTGCTCGCCGCGG
>JAPLCL010000212.1 GCA_026392265.1 Actinomycetota bacterium | reverse complement strand
TGACCGTTCACGGTCACCACGTCGCCGTAGTTCTCCAGTGAGACCTCACCGTAGGGGTTCATACAGAAGGTGCGCACCGGGTCGTCGAAGCTCGGCGTGTAGTAGATGAGCTTGCTCTCGTAGAGGGTCGTGGTGAGCGGCTCCATGATGGCCGCCGAAGTCTCGACGCGCACGCCGATGTCCACGGGGTTCGTGCGCAGCTTGATGTGCAGGCGCTTGCACTCGTCCACCAGCCAGCCGGCGCCCTCGCGACCGGGAGCGACGATCACGGCGTCGGCGGTGAGCCTCGTGCCGTCTTCGAGCAGCACGCCGGTGGCGCGCAGGTCACTCTCGCCGGAGCGTTTCTCGGCGAGGATGCGCTTGACCCTGACGCCGGTGCGCACGACGACACGCTCCTCCAGCTCTGCACGCATGCGCGTGAGAATGTCGTAGGAGCGCTCGGTGCCCATGTGGCGCACCGGCGACGCCACGAGCGTCATACCGTGGAGCAGGGCTTGGCGGCGGATCTTGTCGGCCTTTTTGCCGCCGCCGTGCACCTCGTCGGTGGCCCCGTACTCGAGCCAGATGCCGTCGACGTAGTCGATGAGCTCACGCAGACGCTCCTTGGGCACGAAGTTATCGAGCCAGCCGCCGACTTCGGTGGTGAGCGTCAGCTTGCCGTCGCTGAAAGCGCCGGCGCCGCCCCAGCCGCAGGTGATGTCACACGGCTCACAGCCGCTGCACACGCCGGTCTTGCGCGCCGGGCAGGCACGCTCGCTGATGTCGGGGCCGCGCTCCACGAGCAGTACCTGGGCGCCGTCGCGGCGCACAAGTTCGAGCGCGGCGAAGATGCCGGCAGGGCCGGCGCCGACGACGATCACATCGAAATGAGTGCGTGCAGTGTCCATGATGGAAAGGTGGGGGAGGTCGAGAAAAGGGCAGAAGGTAGTTCCCTTTTCGGGATGATACTCGCAGGGCGAACGCGTGACAAATGTGGCGCGTCTCGTAGGGTACTCGAACAGGACGGCAGACGGCCAAGATGGGGAGGACGACATGCGCGTACGGACCATGGGTCTTGGGGGGGTGGTGCTGGTCGTCGTGGTGTGCACCGCCGCGCTGCTGACCGCCTGCGGCGGTTCGGCTGGCGCGACGATCAAGGTCACCGAAGTCGATAACAACAAGACGGTGACGGCCAAGGTCGGAGACAAGCTCTCCGTCACCCTCAAGGAGAACCCCACTACCGGCTATGAGTGGAACATGATCGCCGGCCCCGGCCTCGCCGTGGTGAGCGACAAGTTCGCCGGGCCGGAGCCCTCACCGTCTCCGCTGATGGGCGCCGGCGGCACGCACACCTGGGTCTATGCGGTCCACCAGGCGGGTACGATGACGCTCACGGGCGTGTACGCACGCTCGTGGGAGTCGCAGTCCAAGAGCGCCGCGGACTTCTCGCTCACCGTCGACGCGACGGAGTGAGCCGGCACGTCTGAGTGTGCGCGGTGGGCGGCGGGCGGCCGGGAGAGCCGCTCGCCCGCCTCCGGTGGCAAGTGACGCCCCGGACCGATACCCTCGCGGGGCCAGCTACTCGTGAGGTGACCGATGGACGACCCCGTCCTGGGGCGGCGCAGCATCCGCAAGTACACGGCCGCGCCCGTGTCGGACGAGCACCTGGAGTGCCTGCTTCGCGCAGCCATGGCGGCGCCGTCCGCCGGCAACCAGCAGCCCTGGCAGTTCATCGTCATCCGCGACCGCGAGGTCCTGGCTGCGATCCCCGAAGTGCACCCTTACGCGAGCATGGCCCCCAAGGCGCAGCTCGCCATCCTGGTCTGCGGCGACCGCGACAAGGAGCGCTGGCCGCAGTTCTGGGAACAGGACTGCGCCGCCGCCACCGAGAACCTGCTGATCGCGGCGGCGCAGCTCGGCCTTGGGGCGGTCTGGCTGGGCGTACATCCTCTGGAGGAACGCGCCGACGGCATGCGCGCCCTGCTCTGCATCCCCCGCACCATCACGCCCTTCTCCCTGGTGCCCATCGGCTGGCCCGCCGAGCACAAGGAGCCGTCCGACCGCTACGAGCCGGACCGCGTGCACCTCGACCGTTGGTGAGCGCGACAGTTTGCCTCGCCGCGAGCCCGGGTAGTTCCGCTAGCGACCCGTGCTGCGGCGGGCGCCGCCCTCCGGCCTGGCGCCGGCGAGACAGGCTCCGCCCCACGGGTCCTCGAGCGGAGAGCCAAGCCACGTGGAAGGGGTGAGCAGTGTCCGGACCTCAATGGGTCCCCACCATCGACGACAGCAAGGTACGTGACGGCGCCTACGTGCCGGTCTATCCAAAGGGTGTAGGCGTCCTCCTCGTGCGCACTGACGGCGAGTTGTTCGCGATCGCCAACAAGTGCGGGCACATGGCGTGCCCTCTCGAAGGGGGCAAGCTGGAGGGAGACGTCATCACCTGCCCGTGTCACGATTGGCGCTTCAATGTGCGTTCCGGGCAGTTCATCGACGCGCCGGAGCTCAGCCTCGACACCTTCGCGACCAGAGTCGAGGACGGTAAGGTCTTCGTCGAGCTGAAGGAGGCCTGACGATGACTGACGATGTATGGGTCTACGCTTTGAGCACGTGCCCCTGGTGTCGCAAGACCAAGCAGTGGTTCACCGACAGCAAGATCGCCTTCGAGTACGTCGACGTCGATACGCTTCCCGTCGACGAGCAGGACGAGGTCGCCGAAAAGGCCTACAAGCTCAGCGGCGGCCGGCGCTTCCCCGTGGTGGTCATCAACGGCGAGGTGATCGTGGGCCACAGCCCAGACAAGTTCCTCGAGCATCTCAAGGGTTGGGGGGGCTGAGCCGTGGGCAGCGCGGAGCGCAAGGACTCCCTCAGATACCTCTACGAGCGCGTCGTCGGCCCGCTCGGCTACAAGTTCACCCCAGACGCAGAGCTCGCGGACTTCCTGCTGGAGCAGGAGGTCAAGCTGGAACAGGATCACGGGGCGCCGTACTGCCCCTGCCAGGGGCGCACCGGCGTGCGCGCCGACGACAGGGCGATCGTCTGCCCCTGCATCCCCTTCCATCGCGAGCATTTCGACAAGATGAAGCGCTGTTGGTGCGGGCTCTTCGTCCACACGGACGTCACCGATCCGGACAGCCTGCCGCAGTTCCCACCGGACGAGGGGTGAGGCCGAGATGTGGCACGAAGTAGCGAAGCTCCACGACATCGCCGCCGGCGGCATGAAGTACGTGCGCGCCGAGGACCGCGAGATCTGCCTCTGCGAGTACGCCGGCGACATCTATGCTGTAAGCCGGCGCTGCGGCCATCAGAACGCTCCTCTGGATCAAGGGTCACTGGAGGGTTGGATCCTCACCTGCCCGCTGCACGACGGCCAGTTCGACATCCGCAGCGGCAAGAACCTGAGCTGGCCCCTGGACCATGACATGGGCGACGAGGCCGCCATCCCGGAGCCCGTGCGGCGGTACTTCAAGCTGGAGAAGAGACTGCAGTGGAAGACCCGTGTGCACGATCTGCACACGTATCCGGCGCGCGTCACCGACGGCGCCGTAGAAGTCGACATCTGACCAACGACAAGGAGGACCGATGGCATTCGAACTGCCGCCGCTCCCGTACGCGGAAGACGCTCTTGAACCGGCCTGCTCGGCACGGACGATCAGCTTCCACTACGGCAAGCACCACAAGACCTACGTCGACACGCTCAACAAGCTGGTGGCCGGCACCGATCTCGAGGGTAAGTCGCTCGAAGACGTGATCATGGCCGTGGCCGGCAAGCCCGACAAGCAGCCGGTGTTCAACAATGCCGCGCAGGTGTGGAACCACACGTTCTTCTGGAACGGCATGAAGCCGGGCGGCGGCGGCGCCGCGAGCGGCGAGCTGGGCGACAAGATCACCGCGACCTTCGGGAGCTACGAGAAGTTCGTCGAGGACTTCAAGGCGGCCGCCGTGGGACGTTTCGGCAGCGGCTGGGTGTGGCTGGTGGCCGACAACGGCGAGCTCAGGATCGTGAGCACGCCCAACGCCGAGATGCCGACCGCGCAGGGCGTGAACCCTCTGCTCGTCGTCGACGTGTGGGAGCACGCCTACTACCTCGACTACCAGAATCTGCGCCCCGTGTACACGCAGACGTTTTTCGACAAGCTCGTCGACTGGGACTTCGCGGCGGCAAACCTGGCGAACGCGAGGTAGCCGAGGGACGCCGACCCCTGAGGCCGGGTGGGTACAGGCAGAGGCCGGCGGGCGCAAGCCCGCCGGCCTCTGCCACGTGCGGCAGCCTCTGGCTTCAGACCGTGGTCTCGGCCCCGGCGCTCTGCTGCGGGTCGTCGTCACCGTCGACCAGCTTGCGGTAGCTCGCGTACCGGCGGCGAGAGATAGCGCCGTCGTCGACGGCTGCCTTGACCGCGCAGCCGGGTTCGTGGGTGTGCGCGCAGTCGCGGTACCTGCAGCGCGCCGCATACGGCGCGAACTCGGTGAAACCGTCGGCCAGCGTTACCGCGTCGGCGTCGTCGACGCTGAACCGGCGGATGCCCGGCGTGTCGATGACGCGGATGTCGCCGGGCAGCTCGTACAGGCTTGACGACGAGGTGGTGTGGCGGCCGCGGCCGTCACCGGCGCGGACCGCGCCGGTCCTGGCCGCGGCCGTCGCGTGCAAGGCGTTCAGCAGCGACGACTTGCCTACGCCGCTCTGGCCGACGAAGACGCAGGTCGCTCCGTGAAGCACATCGCGAAGCCCCTCGATGCCCTCGCCGTCGGTCACGCTGCAGAGAAGCACCGGCAAGCCGAGACCGCGATACGGCTGCAGCAGCGCGAGCACGTCGCGCCGTTCGTCGTCGTCCAGAAGGTCGGCCTTGTTGACGACGAGCGCCGCCCGAGCCCCCGAACGCTCGACGGCCACGAGGTAGCGGTCGATGAGCCGCGGGTGCAGCGGCGGCGCCTTCGCGGCCACCACCACGACGACGATATCGACGTTGGCGGCGATCGCCCGTGAGCGCCGCGCGTCGTGCGGGTCGGCGCGCGTGAGCAGGCTGCGGCGAGGCAGCACCGCGGTCACGCGGTGACCCTCGCCGAACGGCTCGAGCAACACTTCGTCGCCGACGGCCAGGCCGCTCTGCTGCCGGCGCGTGAGGTCGGCGGGCAGCACCGCGTCCAGGGCGTCGTCGCCGGCCTGCGCGACGCAGGCGCCGGCGGTCACCGCGACAACGGTGCCGCGGCGGCTGCCGTCCATACCGGCCGTTGGGGCGGCGACGCTGGGCGCCGCCGCGAAGCCGGCCGCCGCTTTCTCCTGCTCGTCGAGGAGCCGCAGCAGGAAGTCCTGCAGCTCCGGGCGCCGCGCGTCGCCGGTCATGGTCCGCAGCGCCGCCTTGTGCAGCTTCGCGGCGCGCTTGGTGAGTCTGTTGCGCTCGCCCACGTCGAGGCCGGCGAGCAGGTCCCGCAGTCTCCTGCGCTGTCTCTTGTCCATGGTGGGATATGCCCTTCCGTCAGGTTCCGTCACGGTGCGGACGTGGCGGACGGCCGCGCCCGGGCGTCACCCGGCGGACGAAAGAGACGAGAAGGCCGCGATGGGGGCGACCGCGAGACACCACGCTCAGGACGAGCGAGAGACTACGACGCTACCCTCGCGAGGGGTGACGCGATCGAGTTGTCGAGAACACTGGCAGTCATGAAGTCGCCTCCGCGCGTCGGGCGATGGGCAGGAGAGCGCAACGAGTCTAGCGGGGGCATCTGCCCCGTACAAGGCCGCTGATCCGGGGGAGAAGCGGCGGCGCCCCTTTTCCGCTGCCGCCGGGCCGGGGTACCATGGCGTCCAAGAGCAGGGTCCACACGCCGCTGAGGGCGCCTGGGTCGTTCGTGAGAATCGCCGGAAGGGAGCGCCATGCTCAAAGGCTTCAAGGATTTCATCTTGCGGGGCAACGTCATCGACCTGGCCGTGGCCGTGGTCATCGGCGCCGCCTTCGGGGCCGTCGTCAAGGCCTTCGTGGACAACCTCATCACGCCGCTCATCGCGGCGATCTTCGGCAAGCCGGACTTCTCCGGCCTGGCGTTCACGATCAACGGCAGCATCTTCAAGTACGGCCTGTTCATCAACGCGCTCATCACGTTCCTGCTCGTCGCGGCCGCCGTGTACTTCGTCGTGGTCGCTCCCATGAACAAGCTTGCCGAGCGCCGTGCGCGCGGCGCCGATCCCGAGACCAAGCAGTGCCCGGAGTGCCTCAGTGAGATCCCGCACGGGGCGCGCAAGTGCGCCTTCTGCGGCTCCGAGCAGTACGAGGCGGCCTGATGGCCGACTTTGCCGAGACGATCGCCGCGGCCTATGCCACGCAGGGGCCGGCCCTCGACCTCGGCCGCGGCGTGCACGAAGGGGTCGTGGCTGCGGAGGCCGTAGTCACTGTGCCCCTGGGCATGATGACCCGTCACGGTCTCGTGGCCGGCGCCACCGGGACCGGTAAGACCAAGACCCTCCAGGGGCTCGCCGAACAGCTCTCGAGCGCCGGCGTGCCGGTGTTCGTGGCCGACGTCAAGGGCGACCTCTCGGGCCTCGCCGCTCCCGGCGCGACGGACGGCCCGGCGGCCAAGCGTGCCGCCGAGCTGGGCATCCCCTTCGCGCCGGCGGCCTTTCCCGTGGAGTACCTCGCCCTCGGCGGCATCGGGCCGGGCGTGCCGGTGCGCGCAACAGTCTCGGACTTCGGCCCTCAGCTGCTGGCCAAGGTGCTGAAAGCCAACGAGACGCAGGAGCAGAGCCTCGGCCTGATCTTCCGCTACGCCGATCAGAAGGGCCTCCCGATCCTTGATCTGAGCGACCTGCGCGCCCTGCTTACTTTCCTCGATTCCGAGGCCGGCAAGGCCGAGCTGGCCGGCATCGGCGGCCTCGCCTCGGCCACGGTGGGGGTGCTCCTGCGAGCTCTCGTCGGCCTCGAGGACGGCGGCGGTACTGAGTTCTTCGGTGAGCCTCAGTTCGAGATCACCGACTTGCTCAGGGTCGCGCCCGACGGTCGCGGCGTGATCTCGTGCCTGGAGCTGCCGGCGGTGCAGGACAAGCCCACTCTGTTCTCCACCGCGCTCATGTGGATGCTCGCTGAACTCTACGAGGAGCTGCCCGAAGTCGGCGACCTCGAGAAGCCCAAGCTCGTGTTCTTCTTCGACGAGGCGCACCTGCTCTT
>JAPLCL010000056.1 GCA_026392265.1 Actinomycetota bacterium | reverse complement strand
GAAGATGAGTGGCCGTTTCGACGAAGCTCGCGCCGGGACCGGCGATCTCGAGCACCTCGGGTCGGGCGCTGGCCAGGACGAGGAGCGGGGCAGAAGCCTCGCTTCCGGCCAGGTAGTCCATGAAGGCCAGCATCGCCTCGTCGGCCCAGTGCAGGTCCTCGACGACCAGCACCGTGGGGCCGGCGGCGGCGAGACCCTCGAGAAACTGTCGCCAGGCGGCGAAGTTCTCCTCGCGGGAGGCTTCTTCTGCCTCAAGACCCAAGAGCGGGCGCAGGCGAGACCGGAGCCGGTCGCGGTCAGGGCCCTCAGGCAGGACCGTCTCGAGACGGGCCTCGGCGCGGGCCACGCCGTCGCTCTCCAGGACGCCGGCGCAGGAGCGCACGATCTCGGCAAGCGCCCAGAAGGTGACGTTGGCGCCGAAGGGCAGGCAGCGGCCCTGGCGCCAGGTGACGGGTGTCGCACGGTCGTCGAGGCGGCGGGCCAGCTCGGCGAGCAGGCGGCTCTTGCCGATGCCGGGCTCGCCGCAGATCAAGGCGAACTGCGGAGTGCTGCCGCTGCCGGCTGCGTCGAGCAGCTCCTGCAGGGCGGCGAGCTCCTCCTCGCGGCCTACAAAGCTCGAAGAGAAGCTGCGCAGCTCGGCGCCTGTGCGGGCCAGGGGCGCCGTGGCGATCCAAGCCTGCAGGGGCTTGCTCTTGCCCTTGAGGCTGACGGGGTGACAGGCATCGTAGGCAAAGACCTGCGCGGTGGCGGCATGAGTAGACTCGCCGACGGCCACCGCCATCGGCGGGGCGGCAGACTGCAGGCGCGCCGCCACGTTGACGGCGTCGCCGGTGAGGAAGCCCTTGCCGCTGGCCGGGTCGACGTCGAGGCGCACGAGCGCCTCGCCGGTGTTGACCCCGACGCGCACCTCCACGGCCTGTCCGCCGATGCCCGGCAGGGCGTCGATCTCGTCGACCAGGCGCAGGCCGGCGCGCACGGCGCGCTCGGGGTCGTCCTCGTGCAGCGTCGGCACGCCGAAGACCGCGACCACGGCGTCGCCGATGTACTTCTCGACGGTGCCGCCGTAGGACTCGACCACCCGGCGCGCGGCGTCGTAGTAGCGACGTAGGAGGGCGTCCACGACCTCGGGGTCGTTGCGCTCGCTGAGCGCCGTGAAGCCCACCAGGTCGCAGAACAGGGTCGTGACGGTGCGGCGCTCGTCGGTGCGGCGGGGCGGGCTCGCCGGGGCGGTCAGACCGGCGCCGCAGTGCGGGCAGGCGGCGACGCCGTCAGGCGCTTCGTGGCCGCAGCTGGGGCAGGCGGTCATCGCTACCGCCTCGCTGACTCACTGACCACTGGCGCGTGAGAGCGCATGCGCACGACCCCTCCGAGCTCCTGCGCCGATTCTACTGCCATTGTCGTCGCTGCAGAAGGCAGCGGGTCACTCGTGCGTCGGTCGATTCACCCACATAGGGTGAGGCGCCGTTGCCGGCGTCGCATTACGCTCGTTCACAGTCGAGAGGCCAGCGCAAGGAGGAGCCATGTCCCGCATGTACAGAGTCCGGTTCGCCTGCCTTGCCACAGCGATCTCCCTTGCTGCCCTGACCACGCTCACACTCGCCGCCGCGGCAGGGGCGAAGCCGATCGTCCCGGCTGTCCGCACGCTTCCGGCCGCGCGGATCGCCTCACAAACGGCAGCGGCCACGGTCGTCGCCGCAGCTTCCAGTCACGCCGCCGTCGCCACCGCGACGCCGCTGAGGACGCCCTCGCCGGAGCCGGGACCTCTGGCGAGGCCGACGAGCACCCCCGGCGACCTGTTCCCCAGCGGACCGAGCTTGCCGGTCGTCATCGCAGTGCTCGCCGTCGCGGCACTCCTGAGCGGCGTCTCTCTGGTGATCTCGCGAGGCGGCGGCGCGACTCGCCGAGTCCGTGAGCAGCAACTCACGGTCGGGAGAGCCGTTCATTCGCCCTCAGCTGGTCGCCCGGCGGGACGGGCCGCCTGAAGCAGCCTGTCGTCGCTGCGGTGCGAGAGCACTACATCCGCCGCGGCTGGTCGCCGTCAACTGCGACCTGTGCCGTCCGGGTACGTGATTCAGTATCGACCGCTGACGCACGGGCCGTCGGTGCTGGCTTCACAGCCGAAGAGGACCGCCGCCAGCCTCGGCGAACCTGAAGTAGTTTAGACTTCGCTGCAAAGTCTTAATAGCGATCACGGCTATTCAGCTCGGCTGACTACGGAGCAAACACGTGAAGCGCAGTGCAACAGGCGCCTATGAAGTCACGGCCGTCGGCGGCGAGACGGTGCGCGCCTTCATCCCGCGACCCTTGCCGCCCCAGCCCGCACTCGATCTCAGCGGTCAGGTCCAACCACTCCTGGAGCGCGCCCTGCTCGCTCTCGGCCGGCTGGACAGCGTCTCCATTCTGCTCCCGGACACCGATCTCTTCCTCTACAGCTACGTGCGCAAGGAGGCGGTGCTCTCCTCCCAGATCGAGGGCACGCAGTCTTCGCTCTGCGACCTCCTGCTCTTCGAGATGGAACAGGCGCCCGGCGCGCCCCTTGACGATGTCGTCGAAGTCTCGGGCTACGTGCGTGCGCTGGAGCACGGCCTTGCGCGCCTGCGGGCCGGTCTTCCGCTGAGCTCGCGCCTCATCCGCGAGGTGCACGCCAAGCTGCTCGCCCGCGGCCGCGGCAGCGACAAGGACCCCGGCGAGTTCCGCCGCAGCCAGAACTGGATCGGCGGCACGCGCCCCGGCAACGCCGTCTTCGTGCCGCCGCCGCACATCGCCGTAGCGGGCTGCATCTCGGACCTGGAGCGCTTCCTGCACGACGACCGCGACGACCTGCCGGTGCTGATCAAGGCGGCCCTGGCGCACCTGCAGTTCGAGACCATCCACCCCTTCCTCGACGGCAACGGGCGGGTCGGACGCCTGCTGATCACGCTGATCCTGTGCAATGCTCATGTGCTCCGCGAGCCACTACTCTATCTGAGCCTCTATTTCAAGGAGAACCGCGCCGAGTACTAACGGCTGCTCGACGCCGGGCGCCGCGACGGCGATTGGGAAGCGTGGATCGCGTTCTTCCTGCGCGGCGTCGAGGAGACTGCAAACGGCGCAGTCAGTACGGCGCGGCGGCTGGTGGCGGTGTTCGCCGCCGACCGCGAGCTGATACAAGGGCAGGGCCGCCGGGCCGGATCCGCCCTGCGCGTCTGCGAGGCACTCACTTCGCGTCCGGTCCTCACCTTACCCCGCGCAGCTCAGCGCACGGGCCTCTCCTTTCCCGGCGCCTCAGGCGGTATGAAGCTGCTCGGCGAACTGGGCATTGTGCGCGAACTGACGGGCAAGAAGCGTAACCGCGCGTTCGCCTACGACGGTTACCTCGCACTGCTCGGCGAAGGCACGTGAACTGAGTGGCGCGAATGACGGCCTGTTGCCGAGCGCGCACGGGCCGGACGGGGTCCGTCGCCCGGCCGGGGCCGGTCCCCCTCACCAGCCCGAGGGCCTCCTGATCACGCTGCCGTCCGGGAGATCGACCACCTCAGGCAACTGGCAGGTAGCGAAGTGCCAGCGCCGCACCGAGCGCACGAAGTCCGCCTCCTCGCGGAACACGCTGGCTCGATGAACGCGGACGCGCACGCCGCCGACCTTGAGACCCAGCTCGCTGCGCACGAGGCGCACCGGATCCAGGAGGTCGGAATCGTCCGACACCACGACGGCTACGTCATAGAGCGCCTTGAATCCGTCCACGAGCATGAAGGACTCGAGACGTCTCTGCCTCGACTTGTCAGCTAGCGAAGCGCGCGAGCGCTGTGTGCGCGACGAGGTCACCGAGCGTGGCGAGCGTGAATACCTTGCCCTCGAGGGCGATCAGCAGGCGGCGCATGTCCTCCCGACGGATGCCAAAGCCGCGCCCGTCGATGCAGGCGACGACCTCGAAGCCCGGCTGGCCGCTCGCGATGCGTTCCTTGCTCTGCTCCACCAAGTGGATGATGCGCGTGAACTTGTCACGCGCGGTGCCGTCATCGTTGGTGATCTTCGCCTCGATGACCACTGCCGGCGCGTACTCATCGGGCGTGATGAAGTCGGGCGCCTGATCGAAGCCGGGCACGCGCTCGGCGCGCTTGGTCTTGCGAAACGAAACCCCGCGGGCCAAGAGCTCGGCCTCCACGGCGCTCTCCATGACATCCCCGATGAGCTCGGAGACCGAGTCGCGATGGCTGGCGAACGGCCGGCCGAGGAGGCGCTCGTAGAGGAGCATCGCGTAGGGCACGTGGAAGTCGGCAGCGCGACGCACCGAGTCGATGCCCTCGGCCGTGTCTACCTTGTCGAGGCGGTGCAGGGTGTCTGGCGCCCTCTCTGTCACCCCGGCGCTGATGCGGCGGCAGGCGGTCTCGACCATCGCCACGACGCGCTCGAGAGTCGTAGCCTTGCGCTCACTCAGACGCGCCAGGTACTCGCGGTCGGTGCGCACCTTACCGTCCAGGGAGCGGGCGAAGTTCTGCGTGATCGTGAGGCCTGAGTCAGAGGCGGCAAGATCGGCCCATTCGGGCGGCGTCATGCCGAGGATGCAGCGCAACACGACGGTGGCCAGGCTGTCGGCGAGGAGCGCATCCCAGGCGGCAGCGGGGTCCACGGCGCGGAAGTCCTTGGTCGCTCGCTTCAGCGTCTCGTAAGCCTCCTGGAAACGCGCGTACTCGACGAAGTTGCCGCCCTTGGGCAGCACGAGGAACTGCGATTCGAGGCTCGCATAGACCGCATCGACGTAACCCTCCAACTGCTCTGAGAGCTCGATCGGACTTGCCTGGAATGGCTGCTTCATCGGGCGAGCCTAGAAGAGCGCAAGCGCTTGTTGGGGAGGAGCTGCCGGAATCTGAGCGAGGACGGCTTCTGGGTGGAGCTGTTCTTGCTGCCCCGCGTTGAGTGACTCAAGCATCTCCTTTGCCTGGGCAAGGCGCTCCCCGATCTCATGGTCCGCGTCCCAGTGCTCACGCAGCATCCCGATGGCGAGCTGCGTGAGACGGCCATTGGCAAGGCAGCGAACGTCGCCCAAGCTGACGCGCACTCCGCCGGCCTGCATCTCCGCGCAGTCATTTAGCAACGCAGCGCCGATCCCCTCCGCAGCGAAGACTTCCTTCGACGCGTCGGAACCACGCCGACAGACGAAGACGCTATCCAGCACCGACGAGCCGGTGCCGTTGATGTGCAGTGAGGCGCCCATCTCGGCGGGCGCCGGGAGCACAGCGGTGCAGGCCATGCCCGCGTCGAGCACGGCGACCACGAGCGGCGCATAGGCGACGAGCTCGTTGTGGTGGTAGGTGAACACGAAGGGCGCGCCGGTCTTGAGAGCCGCCGCGAAGTGCGCATAGATCGCAGAGAGGCCCGCGGCGAAGTGAGCCAGGTCGCGGCCCATGGTGATGTTGCCGGTGAGCTCGCTGGCCGAGCGCGTCGTCTCGCCGCGGAACTGGACGTGACGGTCCTTGAGCCCGAGCCGCAGCCACACGTAGCAGAAGTCCATGAGCTCGGCGTACTGCACATTGGCGAAGTAGGGCGGGTCGGTGAACACGCCGTCCAGGGAGTCAGGTCTCAGCTCGACGTCGATCGCCGGTGCCGCCGAGAGCCATGCCTCACGCTGAGGCCCGTCAGGGAAGTGGTCGACGAGGTTGGCGGCGATCTGCTCGCCGGCAATGCGCACACGCTGCTTCTTCGAGCCCTGGCGACGACTCTCGAAGGGCTCGCGGCAGAAGGCCTTGGCGCGCTGGTACTTCTCAACGAAATGGGCGAAGCCACCGGAGCCGACACGCGGGATGCCGAGCAGATTGGCCTCGCACTGGACGAGGCCGACGGGAAAGCCGTGCACCGAGAAGATGTCCTGGCCCTTGAGGGCGTAGGTGTCGTAGCGACAGAGCATATTCTGGTAGCGCAAGGCATCGGAGAAGACCGTGAGCAGTGCTTCGCGCGCGTCGTCGTGGGGGACGACGCGGATGCGCTCGAGCAGAGTGGCAAGGCCGAGCAGCTGGCGCTCGTTGAACATGTCGCGGTAGCGCCGGTAGCCCCAGCGCAGGAGCCGCGTCGTCTCATCGCCCGCGGGGATGGCCTGCTCGGGGATCGCGAGCGCCGGGCCGTCGTCCAGCCTGCCCCGCGCCGACTCGTAGAGCTCGAGATCCGCAGGACTCGGCGCCTTGAAGAAGCGCCCTTTGTGACTTGGCTTGCAGTGCTCGCAGTGGTACTCGAGCGCCCACATCTGGTGCTCGGGAGGGGACGCGCAGGCCTCAGGGTAGGCGATATCGTGTCCGCACCCGCTGCACGGCACGTGACCGCGCCGCGCCGGACCAGCGCCGCCCACAGCGCCGCCGCAGTGCGCGCACGGTACGCTCGCGCCCTTCGGAGGGCGTTCATCGAGCTCCACAAGCTGGTGGCACTCAGAGCAGGCAAACACCCACTTCGGGTGACGCACCTTCTCGGCGAGCAGGTAGCCGGGGAACAGCGGCACCTTCTCGCCACACTCGGGACACTGCGCCAGCTTGACCCAGAGGTAGTACTTCACGCGAGCCTCGGCGCCGCACTCCCCACACCTCGTCCGGTAAAGATCGCCGATCTTCTGAGCGACATCGTCGACTACGTCACGCGCAGCCGCGGCGAGCTGTTCATCGTCGATTGGCGAGAGCTCCTGACGGACGATCCAGTACGCCATCGGATTGATGTCGCTGCCGATCACGCCGAATCCCAGACGATTGGCCTCGATCAGCGGTGTGCCGCCACCCATGAAGGGGTCGGCGATTACGCCCTCCAATTGATGGGCGTGGTAGTAGGAGTCGCTCAACGAGGTGGCGCCGTTGTACTCGGAGAGGAGCAGGTTGCGAAACAGAGTGCCGGGGCGCCGCGCGAACCACTTGTGCACGCCGATCACCGGGCGGTAGCTCTGCTGGATCTGCTTTTCCTGCAGCGCAAGCTCGGCGGCGAAGGCGGCGTCGAAGTTGTCTTCAAGCGGCATGCTGCAGTCCAAGCTTCGCTGGTTCGACCGGCCACCCCTCAGGTCCGGCATAGCGCTGGCCCGGTGGAGTTGTCACGTCAGGGTCGAGTCTGCACGCTTCCCCTTGTGAGACGCAAGCGTGACAATCATTGTCCACGTCGGCTCGGACAGACCCACGAGTCTCGTAGCACCGAAGGCAACGCGAGCCAGCCGTTGGCCGCGGCCGTCGGGCCGGATCTGCTCGGCGAAGGCACGTAGGAGACGCGGAGAGGCAGGCTCAGGCCGCGCGCCTCCGCTGCCGCCCACGCACCACGACCCAGACCACGAGCGCGACCAGCGCGGCGGCCACCACGTAGTCGAGCCACTTGAACTGCTGCAGGAGCTGCTCCCAGTTGGCGCCCACCTTGACGCCCAGCCAGGCGAGGAAGGCGACGAAGGGCAGGCAGCCGAGCGCGGTGTAGAAGGTGAAGCTCCACAACGGCATGCGCGCCACGCCGGCGGGCAGCGAGACGAAGCTCCGCACGCCCGGGATGATGCGGCAGAAGAAGACGGCGAGGGCGCCGTACCTGGCGAACCAGCGCTCCGTGAGCGCGATGTGCTCGTGGCGCAGCAGGACGTACTTGCCGTAGCGGTCGATGAACGGGCGCCCACCGTACAGGCCCACGTAGTACACGACCCAGGCGCCCGCCACGTTGCCGGCGATGCCGACGATGATCACCGCCGCCAGGCCCAGCTTGCCCTGGCTGACGGCGAACCCCGCGAACATCATCGTCGCCTCGGCGGGGATGGGGATGCAGGCGCTCTCGAGGAACATGAGCACGAAGATCCCCGGCAGGCCGAACACGGCGATCACGTTGGTGCACCAGCCGACGACGTCATTGACGATGCTCTGCATGCGCCAAGCGTAGACGACTTCGCGGGTGAGACCTATCCGGTGCGTGGCTGCGGTCGGCCGCGTCGGCGCCGGTATTCAGCTCCGCGACCCGTCTCCTCACCGAATCGTCACATCCAGGTGCGAGCGAACACACGATGGGGTCGGAGGGTCAAACCGACCTCGAGCGCGGTACCATCACGCTTCAGATAGCGGCCCACGACGAGTACGAGTTTCGGGCGTGGGTGAGCGCGCTCGTCAAGAGCGTGGATGGCGCCGCGCTCATCAAGAGCACGGTCGTGCGACAGGTCACCAAGGGCTCCGACCAGTGGCCGCCTCCGCGGGGATCATGAGCCCGAGAAACTCAGCCGGCCGGAGCCGGCAGGCGCCGCCGCTCCGGCCCGTCAGCCGGCCGGCACGATCAGCAGCGGGCAGGGCGCCGTGTCGAGAAGCTTCTTCACCACGGCGCCGTGGCCCTCGGCAAAGCTGCCGCTCCACGACAGCACGATGAGCTCGGCGGCGACTGCCTGAGCTTCCTTGACGATAGTCGGGGCGGGTTCGCCGACGCGCATACAGACGCGGTGGCGGCCGCCCTCCGGGCACTGCGAGAAGCGCATGCAGAACTCGTCCTGCCAGGCGGACCACTCGTAATGCTCCTGGTCGACGATGCGCGGCGCCGGGAAGCTGCCGCGCTCGTCCGGCGTGGACCTCGTGACCACGTGCAGCATCACGATCTCGCGGCCGCGCTTGCACAAGGCGTCGTCGGCGTGGCGCATGGCGGACGACGCCGATGGGCTGCCTTCGAGCGGGACGACGAGGCGCCGCAGGGTGGTGAGCCGGCGCATGCCCGGCCTCACCAGCAGCAACGGCGCCGTGGGACGTTCAAGCAGCGCCTGCGTGACGTGCCCGAGCCCGGGCCCGACCGCGCTGCGAAGGCCGAGAGCGATGGCATCGACGTCGGCCATACCGACCAGCCGCGCGAGCTCGGCGGAGGCGGCGCCCTCCAGCTCCACGATGTCGAGGCCCTCTGCGTCGGCGCTACGGAGCTCCGGGCCGCCGGGTTCGCGCACGTGGACGGCACGTGCGTCCCAGCCGGCGGCCTCCGCCAGGTGACGGGCGCTCGCCACGAGCTCGGCGTCAGCCACGGCATCGGCGACGGCGATCAGCAGCGTCATCGGGTGACCTCCTGCCACGGTTGGCCGTCCGCGCGCCGCAAGCGGTACTTGCCGGGGAGAAGCTCGCGCTCCACCCCGTCAAGGACGACCCTCAGCGCGGCACACTCTACCGTTATACCCACCTCGTCACCGGCCTTGCGGCGCCGCAGCTCGAACTGCGCCCGCGCGCCGCGGAAGTGGAGCGGCACCGATACCTTCTTCCAGGAGGGCGGCAGGTGGGGGTCGATGAGCAGCGCCTCGTGGCGACGCTGCAGGCCGGCGAAGCCCATCACCGCGGCCTGCCAGAGGCCACCCATGGTGGCCATGTGCAGGCCCCGGGAGGCGTTGCCCATGTTGTCGGCGAGGTCGATGGCGGCCGCCATCTTGAAGTCCTCCACGGCGGTCGGCACGTCCCCCAGGCGCGCTGCCACCGCAGCGTGGATGCCCGGGCTCAGAGAACTGCCATGGCACGTGATCGGCTCGTAGTAGTCATAGTTGGCGCGCGCCACATCGTCGCCGTACTCGTCGGAGAGGATGTGGCAGAGCATCACCACGTCGGCCTGCTTGACCACCTTGGCGCGCAAGGTGACCTCGCGGCCGAGCATCAGGTCCGCGGCCATCGGGCGCGGGCGAAGCTTCTCGATGGGCACGTCATCCATCTCGTAGAAGCCGGCGAACTGCTCAAACAACTTGGTCGCGGGGTCGAAACCGTCCTCGAGATTCGACATGACCCCTAGCCACTGCTCGATCTCGGCGTCGTCGAGAGCGAGCCGGTGGCGCAGCTCCGTGGCGTAGCCGGTGTCGACGTGCTCGAGCCAGCCCAAGGCTTCGACGGCCTTGGCGATGTTCCAGCGCGCCAGGACGTTGGTGAAGGCGTTGTCGTCCACGCCCTCGTGGTACTCGTCGGGGCCGACGACCAGGCGGATGTGGTGGCGCCCGTCGTCCCCGAGGGACGCTCGCGAGGCCCAGAAGCGCGCCGTCTCGAGCAGGATCTCCACGCCCATGGACGCCATGAAGGCATCGTCCCCCGTCGCCTTCCAGTATTCCCACGCGCCCCAGGCGACGTCGGCGGAGATGTGGTGCTCCATGAGGCCGCTGAGGATGGGGACCATCTCGCCGTTGAGGCCCACGCCATACGGCGGCGTCGTCTCGATGCCCCTGTCGGCCGACTCCCAGGGGTACAGAGCACCGCGGTGCCCCATGTGGCGCGCCTTCTCGCGAGCTCCGTCGAGATTGCGGTAGCGATAGGCCAGCAACGTGCGCGCCGTCTCCGGGTGCGAATAGATGAAGAACGGGAGCACGAAGATCTCGGTGTCCCAGAACACGTGCAAGAAGTAAGACATGCCGCCTAGCCCGCGGGCGCCCACCGACACCGTGTCTTTGGTCGGGTGGGCGGTACTGATCATGTGGTAGATGCTGAAGCGCAGGGCCTCCTGGTCACCAGCGTCGCCGTCCACGACCAGGTCGGCGTCGCGCCAGCGGGCATCCCACGCCGCGCGATGACGGCGGAGGAGCTCGTCGAAGCCGAGCTCCTCCGCCCGTGCCAGCGCACGGCGCGCCGAGTCGCCGGAAGGCACCCGGGTGCGCGCCGAGACGAGCGCGGCCAGCCGGTCCACAGTGGCCGGGTCGCCCGGCTCGAGGCGCCCGCCGATCACGTCGCGAGCCTGCTCCACGTGGCGCACGACGGGCGAGCCGGCCGCCGGACGCGTGGTGACCGCGAGCACGTGGCCACCGCCGTTGCGGCCCTGGGTACGGGCGATGAAGCCGGGCTCTTCTAGCCTTTCGAACTCGGTGGACTTCGTGGGCCCGCCGGCGTGAGTCACGCCGACCGCGCCGGCCCACACGATGCGCCCCGGAGCATCCTCGGGCGTGGCCTCGGCGCGCACCGCCATGATCTGGCGATCGGCCAGAGACGCGAACCGCGCAGTGCGCACGCGCAGCGTGTGCCCGCTGCGCAGCCGCTGGCGCCAGTACCGGTACACGACGCCGTGACGCATGTCGAGGACACGCTCGTGCTCGAGCAGCTCCCCGTTCGAGAGATTGGCGACGCTGCCCCAGGCGCGCAGGCGAAGGCCGGTCCAGTCCGGCGCCGGGACCGGCTGCCGAAAGCGCGGCTCGTCGGTACCGTCACCGAAGACTCCGGCCACGAACGTGGCCGGCGTGGACACGGCGGAACCCTCTTCGAGCGCTCCGCGCGTGCCGCTCTCGCCGTTGGCCACCGTCAGCCAGGTCTCGACCTCGCGCTCGCGGAACGGGTCGAAACCTTTGACCTCGAAGCGCCAGGCCGGGTCGCGGATCGGCACGGGAAAGTTGGCGTACGCCTCGCCCTCGCGATAGGCCAGCTGGTCGTGAAGGATGCGCAGAAACTCGTCTGGGCCGCCGCCGACGTGCAGCACCCGCGGCGGCACCCCGTCGGGCTCCACCCCCACGCTGACGAACGTGGAGCGCCGCAGCTCGGGGATCAGCGTGAGGTAATCGCTGCCTTCACTGGAGCCGACGGGCCCAAACTCGTCGCCCAGAACGATCAAGTCCTGTGGGCGCCGGCGGCGATCGTCGATCAGTGCCTTGAGCACGTGTCGCATGCTGTCGCTCTTGTCTGTGAGGCCGATCTCGACGTGCTTGATGCCGCCGGCGACATCGGGATGAGCGAGGCCGGCCTCTCGCGCAAGGGCGCGCGCGAGCTCGACCACCTCACCGACGCTCTCGAGGCCGGCGCCCGCGAGCCGCGTGTCGACCTGCTCCCTGAGCGCGGCGGTCTGCGCCCTGGGGGGATCCGGCCACGCGGGGACGAGGTCGATCATCCGCCGGTTCAGGCGGTCGTTGACGATCTCGACGTCGAGGCCGGCGCCCGCGAGCCTGGCGCGCAGCGCCTCGGCGGCCGCCGTGAGCTGCGCCTCCTCCACCTCCGTGGCGCGGCGGCGCTCCAGCAGCCGCGGTCCGTTGGGCCCCACCACGTAGACCTCGGAGCCGGAGGAGAGAAACAGGAAGAGGCGACCCTCCACGTCGGGGCGCGCCTGCAGTTGCCCGTCGACAGTGGCGACGTTGGCGCCGCTCACGATGGCGATATCGACGCCCAAGGCGCAGAGGCGTTCCACGCGGCTGCGCACGGCCATGGGGTCCACCTCGCGGTCGGCCACCACGGTCCCGTTCCAGCTGAAGCAGAGGACCGCGAACTCGCGGTCCAGCGCCTTGCTCGTGTCGTCGCGAAGGGGCATGTCCGTACAATCCTGCCCCATCCGCCGACTTCATGCACGATGTCGCGATACACTGAGCGCGCCGGCTGCGGCCGGCGCGCTGGTACAACCCCGGCCGGAGGGGGTCCCATGACCCAGTACGACGTCGCCTACGTGCGCAGCCAGTTCCCGGCCCTCGAGCGGATGATCGACGGGCGCCCGGCCGCCTATCTCGACGGGCCAGGCGGTACGCAGACGCCGCAGCGCGTGCTCGACGCCGTCCACGAGTACCTCGCCGGGCACAACGCCAACTACGGCGGCCGCTTCGCCACCAGCGCAGAGACCGACGCGACCATCGACGAGGCTCACCGGGCCGGCGCCGACTTCCTAGGCTGCGATGCGGAAGAGGTCAGCTTCGGCGCCAACATGACCACCCTCACGTACTTCCTCGCGGAGGCGCTCGGGCGCCGGCTGCAGCCGGGCGACGAAGTCGTGATCACGGCGCTCGACCACGAGGCCAACCGCAGCCCGTGGCTGCAGCTCGCCGAGCGCGGCGTCGTCGTCCGCGAGGTCCCGGTGGACCTCGCCACGTGTATGCTGGACTGGGCGGCCTTCGAGGCGCTCGTCCGGCCGGGACGTACCAAGGTCGTCGCCCTCGGCTACGCGTCGAATGCCGTGGGCACCATCAATGATGTCGCGCGCGCGGTCGCGCTGGCCCGCGCCGCCGGCGCCTGGAGCGTCGTGGACGCCGTGCACTATGCCCTGCACGGCCCCATCGACGTACGCGCCGTGGGCTGCGACTTCCTGCTCTGCTCGGCGTACAAGTTCTTTGGCCCTCACGTCGGCCTCATGTACGCGCGCCGCGAAGCCACGGGGCAGGTCGAGCCGCTGCATCTGGCCACCCAGCATCCCGAGCCCCCGTACGTCTGGGAGACGGGGACGCTGAACTTCGAGGGCCTGGCAGGGACGACCGCTGCCATCGACTTCATCGCCGATCTGGGCGCGCGGCACCTCGACATGGTGGAGGACCGCCTGCCCGCCGGCCTGCAAGGCCGGCGCCGGGCGGTCGTGGCCGGCATGCTGGCCGGCGAGGTCTACGAGCAGCCCTTGGCGAGGTGGCTGCGCGAGCAGCTCGCCGGCATCCCCGGTGTCACTCTCTACGGGCCGCCGGAGGGTAGCCCGCGCACGTCGACCGTCTCCTTCACGCTCGACGGCGTCCCGGCCGGAGAGGCCGCGCGCACGCTCGGCGAGCGCGGCCTGTTTGTCTGGGACGGCGACTTCTACGCCGCGCGCCTCGTCGAGCTGCTGGGCCTGGCCGAGCGCGGCGGCCTGATTCGCGTAGGCCTCGCCCCCTACACGACGCAAAGCGAGCTCGAACGGCTCGTAACGGCGCTCGGCGACCTGTCGCGGTCGGTACGATGAGCACGGCCGGACAGCCTTCGGCCGCCGGCCCGGTGCCGCGCCCGGACACCGACGACGCCGGCCTCCGCACCGTCCGCCTCTGCCTGCTCGGCTTCGGCAGCGTGGCGCGCGCCTTCTGCACACTTCTGGCGCAGCAGGAGCGCGCGCTGGCCGAGGTGCACGGGCTGCGCGTCCTGGTGACCGCCGCCGGCACGCGGCAAGGCAGTCTGCTCGCGGCGGAAGGCATGAAGCCGGCGGCCGTGGTGGCAGCGGTCGGCGAACAGCCACACCCGCCGCAGGCGGCGCGGCCGGCCGACGTCCTGCTGGCGGCGTCCAAGGCCGACGTCCTCGTCGAGCTCACCGTCATGGAGGAGGACTTCGCTCCCGTCGCCACCGGCCACATCGAGACGGCGTTTGGCCTGGGCATGGACGTGGTCACGGCCAACAAAGGGCCGATCGCCTGGAACTGGCGGCGCGTGGCGGCGGCGGCCGCGGCTGCCGGCCGGCGTATCCGCTTCGAGAGCACGGTGATGGACGGCCTGCCCGTCTTCAGCCTGCTCGAGCTCGCCCTGCCGGACTGTCGCCTGCTCGGCTTCGAGGCGGTCTTCAACGCCACCACCAACTACATCGTCGACGCGATGGGCATCGGCCGCTCCTTCGACGCCGCGCTGGCGCACGTGCAGGCCGAAGGCTACGCCGAGGCCGACCCGGCGCACGACATCGACGGGTGGGATGCGGCCTGCAAGGCGGCCGCCCTGGCCAACGTCGCCATGGACGCCGGTATCACTCCGGCCGACATCGACAAGCAGAGTTTGCGCGATGTGCCGCTCAAGCGCATCGCGCAGGCGCGCTCCAACGGCAACCGATTGCGCCTGGTCACGACCGTGTGGCGTGAGGAGTCCGGCCGCGTGCGCGGCCGCGTGCGCGCCACCGAGCTCGACATCGACCACCCTCTGGCGCCCGTGGGCAGCGAGTCGCTGGGCGCCATCCTCCACACCGACCTCATGGCCGATATCTTCGTCTGCGAGATCGCCGGGCTCGTGCCACAGACTGCCTACGGCGTGTACGCCGACCTGCTGCACCTGTGTCGGGACCGCTGACCACCGGCGCCGCGTTCCCGGTGCCGCTCACGCGCGGCGGCGCCCCCGAGCACCCCCATTCCTGGGGGGGCGCGCTCCTCATCTCCGCACTCATCCTGCTGGGCGGCGCTCTCCTCGGCGCCGCCGGCTTTGCCCTCGAGCAGTCGCGCGCTACCTGGAGGCCGCAGGTCACGGCTACGCACGACGGCTGGCGCATCTCCACGTCGCACGGTCTGCAGCTCGGAGGCTCGGCGCTGGGCGGCGACCACCTCGCCTGGGAGGCCGGACCGTTCACGCTGCTCACCGACCTGCGCTCGGGCAAGAGCAGGCTGCTCGGCGCCGCCGCGACCGCCGGCAGCACCTCCGCGCCGTCCATGTCGGACCACTTCGTCGTGTGGCTCGAGGCACCGGCGTCCGATGCCCGCGACGCCGTGGCCTGGGTCTACGAGATCTCGCGGGGGCGCCGAACGCGCCTCGACGTCCAGGGGATCTCGCAGTCACCGGCAGTCTCGGGGACGACGGCCGTGTGGGAAGCCAGCGCCGGCAGGGCCGGCTCCCCGCAGATCCGCGGCGCCGACCTCGTCACGGGGCACCGCTTCTCTCTCGGCACAAGCGGCGGCTCCGGCGAGCTCATCATCAGCGGTACGCTTGTCGCATGGGCGGCCGCGCGCCCCGATCCGGCTGCGCCCCCCGTCATCACCGTCGTCGACCTGACGGACGGCCGGCGCTGGAGCATCGCGCCGTACCCCGAGGGGCAGCAGGGCAGCCTCCTCGGCATCGCGCTG
>JAPLCL010000039.1 GCA_026392265.1 Actinomycetota bacterium | reverse complement strand
ACCGGGAGGTTCCCGCCCGCGCTTCTCCCGGTAGCCTTTCCTCGTGAGCACACCGGGAGGAGTCCCATGAGAGCGATCGTTTGCCCAAGATACGGAGGACCGGAAGTCCTCGAGTTGCGCGAAGTGGAACGGCCCAGCCCCAAGGACGACGAGGTCTGCATCAGGGTCATGGCGACCGCGGTGACGGCCAGCGACATCTTCATTCGCGGTTCTGACATTCCACTGCGGTTCCGCATCCCCATGCGCCTGATGATCGGCATCACGAGGCCACGAAGGTCGATCATCGGCCTGGTACTGGCGGGAGAGATCGCGTCGGTGGGCCGCAACGCAGTGAGATTCAAGCCCGGCGACCAGGTCTACGGCCTCACGGGCTTCGGGCTCGGCGCCTACGCCGAGTACAAGTGCATGAAGGAGACAGACTCGAAGCGGGGGTGCCTGGCGCTGAAGCCGGCGAACCTCACGCACGAGGAGTCGACAGTGGCGGCCTATGGCGGGCTTCTGGCGCTGCAGTTCATGGAGAAGGGCGACATCCAGCCCGGCCAGCGAGTGCTCGTCTATGGGGCATCGAGTACGTCGGGAACAACGGCGGTGCAGTACGCGAAGTATCTTGGTGCGGCAGTCACCGGTGTCTGCAGTACAGCCAATCTGGATCTGGTGAAATCCCTTGGCGCGGACTCCGTCATCGACTACACCAGGGTCGACGCGCTCGAGCCCGGCGACAAGTACGACTTCGTGCTCGACGCGGTCGGCAAGGCGAAGACGTCCAGGCTGAAGGAGTCGTGCAGGGCGAGCGTCTCCGGCAAAGACAGGTACGTCTCGATCGACGACGGCAGTCTGTTGCTGGACTCCGGGAGGCTGGCGGCCATGACGGAGCTGGTCGAAGCCGGCCACATCAGGCCGGTCGTGGATCGCTGCTACCCCCTCGAGGACATCGCAGAGGCTCACAGGTACGTCGAGAAGGGCCACAAGCGAGGGGGAGTGGCGGTGACCGTCAGACAGGACGTCATGGCCTAAGCCCATCTGGAGCGGGTGCTTTCGTAGCTGCGGCCAGTGGCCGGCCTTGGCCCTGCCGGCGCCGTTCTGGCTCCGGCGAGCGCCGGGTGGTACCGTCGGCGGACATGAGACGACTTCGTGGCATCCTCCTCGCGCTGATCCTCGCCGCTGTTGCTCCGGCGGCGGGGGGCGCGCTCGGCCGCGCGTCTGAGGGAGCGGCCGAGGCGGCGGGCGGGAGCGCCGCCGCCGCGACGATCGTCGTCTCCTCACCCGCGCCGACCAGCTCGCCGAGCCTGCCGGCGTCTTCGGCGCTCGCCGGGTGGTCGAACCGCAGGCTCGCGGCGCAGCTCGTCTTCTGCAGCGTGCCGGCGGCCAATCCGTCGGCGGGGCGCAAGTTCGCCAAGATGGGCGTCGGCGGCATCGTCATCCTCGGCGGCGGGGCGCCCGGCAGTATCGGCACTGACCTCGCGGCGGTCCTCAAGGCCGCGCCCCACGGCGTCAAACCCTTCATCGCCAGCGACGAGGAGGGCGGCCAGGTGCAGCGGCTGCGGGATGTGATCTACCCGCTGCCGTCGGCCCGCGTCCAGGGCGGCTGGAGCGCGTCCAAGACCAAGGCGGCGGCCAAAGACTACGGCGCTCGGCTGCGCAAGCTTCACGTCTCGGTGGTGTTCGGGCCGGTCGCCGATCTGGACGTCCCGGGCCGGTACATGAGCTCGCTCGACCGGTGCTTCTCGCCGGAGCCCAAGGTGGTCGGCACGCATGTCGTCGCCTGGGTGAGGGGGCTGCGCGCCTCGCGGGTGCTCGCGACCGTCAAGCACTGGCCCGGCCACGGCTGGGCCACCGATACGCACAGCGGCGCCGCGCGCGTCCCCTCACTCTCCGTGCTGCGGCGCGAGGACATGGTGCCGTTCGCAGAGGCCTTTGATGTGAACGTGCCGCTGGTGATGGTCGGGCACCTCCGTTCAAAGGGGCTCACGGGGGACGAGACGCCCGCGAGCCTCTCGCGCCAGGCCCTGACGTACCTGCGCGGACGCACCGGCGACACGACCGTGATCATCACCGACTCGTTGTCCATGGCCGCAACGACCAAAGCGCTCGGCATCAAGCTGCCGGCCGCCGCCGTGCAGGCGCTCAAGGCAGGCGCCGACCTCGCGTTGTTCGCAACAGGGGACCCGAGGCCGGTCATCGACGCCGTGACGGCGGCGATCAGGTCCGGGCGCATCTCCAGGGCGGAGGCCGAGGCAAAGGTGCTGCGCGTCCTTGAGCTGAAGCGTGCGGCCGGGTTGGCGCCGGCGGCGCAGTAGGCCCGGCCGGGCAGTAGAACGCGGCCGGCGGTCGAAAGAGTGGAGCCATGAGCGACCACAAGCGCAAGCTCGCCCTGGCGGCGATCGTCGTCGCCTCGGCGACCGCGGTCTCGCGCGTCACCGGTCTGGGACGCGAGGTCATTACCGCCGCCGTCTACGGCGTCGTCCCCGACTACAACACGTTCGTGTCGGTGTCGGTGGTGCCCAACCTCATCCGCCAGCTCTTCGCCGACGCGGCCATCAGCGCCGCCTTCGTGCCGGTGCTCACGGCGTTGCTCACGGCCGGCGACCGCGAGCGCGCCCGGCGGCTCACCGCCACGCTCCTCGGCTTCATGCTCGCCGTGGTGGGCTCGGTCTGCGTGGTGCTCATCCTCGCTGCGAACCCCCTCGTGCGCGCCATCTACCCCGAGCTCACCGGCACGAGCCACATGGCGACGCTCGCGGCACAGTACCTACAGATTCTCGTGCCGACCGTGCTGGTGCTCGCCCTCGCCGGCGTGATGACCGGCGTGCTCTACGCGGACGAACGCTTCACGATGCCCGCCGTCGTTTCGATCGTGTGGAACCTCGTGATCATCGCCTTCATGCTGGTGTGGCACGACGCCTGGGGCGTGTACGCGCTCGCCTGGGGCACGCTGGCCGGCACCGTTGTCGAGCTCATCCTGCTGGGGCTCGCGATGCGCGCCGCCGGCGAGCCTATCCGCGTCAACTTCCACTTCCGCGACCCGTACCTGCGCCGCGTGCTGGCGCTGATGGTGCCCATCACGATCACGCTCGGGATCCTCAACTTCAACGCCCTCATCGACACCTACTTCGCGCAGTTCGTCAGCGACCACGCGGCCGCCGAGATCGGCTACTCGTTCCGTCTCTACCAGTTGCCTCAGGGGATCTTCGCGGTGACCATCGGCACGGTGCTGTTTCCGTCGCTGTCGCGCTACGCGGCGCAGCGCGACATGGGCCGCTTTCGCGAGACGCTCTCCACCGGCGTGCGCCAGATGGTGTTCGTCTCGCTGCCGTTCCTCGCCTGGTTCACCATCCTGGCTGTGCCGGTGATCCGCATGGTGTACCAGCGCGGCGCCTTCACCGCGGCAAACACGAGCGAGGTGGCCGGGGCGCTCGCGATGTTCGCCATCGGCCTTACCTTCGCCAACGTCAACATCATGTTCAACCGGAGCTTCCAGAGTATGCAGCGGCCGTGGTTGCCTCTCTACGTCGGGCTCGTGAACCTCGCCCTCAACGCCCTGCTCGACTGGGTCCTGCTGGGCCCGCTCGGCGTGGCGGGGATCACACTCTCCACCTCGCTGGTCTCGATCTTCAACATGGTGCTGCTGGTGTGGCTGTTGCGGCGCCAGATCGGCCTCATCGGGGGGCGCGGCATGGCTCGCGCCGCCGGAGCGGCGGTGCTCTGCGCGCTGCCGCTCGCGGCGGTCTCCGGCGGCGTCTGGTACGCGCTGCGCGGCTTCGCTGAAGGCGGGTTTCTGCGGCTGCTCGTCTCCGTGTTCTTGGCGGTAGCCGCCGGCGGTCTGGTCTACCTGGGGATCGCCAAGGCGCTCAAGCTTGAGGAGTTGAACATGGTGTGGCGGCTGCTGCGCCGGCGTCGGGCGGAGCCTGTCGCGCCGGCCGACTGACGGCCAACGCCGCCGCTTGTGCCGCCTCAACGCGGCGACCACGTGATACACGGTGTTGGGCCGGGACGACACACATCGTGGTCTCGCGCGTGGCACCACTGGTGGCACCACAGACGGCACCACTCGCGGCACCACTGATGGCACCACTGATGGCATCACTGATGGTGCCACCCTTCGATTGGACAACGTAGCGCCCGGCCCAGAGTCGTCGAGCGGAGCCGAGCTCTGAAGGAGCCAGCAGCCGCGGGCGCGACTCGCGCGCGGCGCCCGGGCGACCGCCTCGCCGGCAGGCTGTATCATTGGCGGTCGTGACTTCACTCGACCACATCCGCAACTTCAGCATCATCGCGCACATCGACCACGGCAAGTCGACGCTGGCCGACCGCGTGCTCGAGGTCACCGGGACGGTGGCCGCGCGCGATATGAAGGAGCAGCTCCTCGACAAGATGGACCTGGAGCGCGAGCGCGGTATCACCATCAAGAGCCAGGCGGTGCGCATCGCCTACGAGGCGCGCGACGGCCAGACCTACCAGCTCAACCTCATCGACACCCCCGGGCACGTCGACTTCACCTACGAGGTCTCGCGCAGCCTTGCGGCCTGCGAGGGCGCCGTGCTGCTCGTCGACTGCACCCAGGGCGTCGAGGCGCAGACTGTCGCCAACGCCTATCTTGCCATCGACAACGACCTCGAGATCATCCCGGTACTCAACAAGATCGACCTGCCGGCCAGCAATGTGCCCGAGGCCGAGCTGGAGCTCCACGAGCTTACCGGCGCCGCGCACGAAGAGATCCTCGTCATCTCGGCGAAGACGGGGGAAGTCGTGGAAGACGTGCTCGAGGCCGTGGTGGCGCGCACGCCCCCGCCGAAGGGCGATCCCACAGCGCCGCCCCGCGCCCTCATCTTCGACAGTGAATACGACCAGTATCGCGGCGTGATCGCCTACGTGCGCGTGGTGGACGGCGGTTTCTCGCGGCGCCAGCTCGTGACGCTTATGAGCTCGGGGCAGGAGGCCGAGATCGAGGAGCTCGGCTACTTCGGCCCCGTGATGAAGCCGACCGACCGGCTCGAGACCGGCGAAGTCGGCTAAGATCGGAAGAGCGTCGTGT
>JAPLCL010000289.1 GCA_026392265.1 Actinomycetota bacterium | reverse complement strand
GCTCAGGCAGGGTCGGCCAGCACGCCGCCACCGACCACCACATCGTCACGATAGAACACCGCCGACTGCCCCGGAGCCGCCCCGGCGAATACCTCCCCGAGACGCACCAGGACACGCTCTGCGCCGAGTCTTTCGAGCCCGGTGACGGGCACCGCCGGCGAGCGGTAGCGCAGCTGCACGTGCAGGCCGGCCCCGTCGCCCAAACCGCGGTCCACGAGATCCCGCACCGTGACCTCACGCACGTCGAGCTCGTCACGGCGGCCGACGACGACTTCGTTGGCGGCCGCCCGGCGCGCGAGCACGAACAGCGGCTGCGTCGACGACACCCCGAGGCCGCGCCGCTGGCCGATCGTGTACCGCCACTGTCCCCGGTGCGTGCCGAGTGCGGCCCCATCGCGAGCGACGATGGCGCCGGCCTGGGGCCGCACGCCGCTCAGCTCGAGGAAGCGCTGGTAGCCATCGACGGCGAAGCAGACCTCCTGGCTCTCGGGCTCGGCCGCGACGGGCAGGCCAGCCGCCTCCGCGGCGGCGCGCGTCTCGCGCTTGGTCGTCTCCCCGAGGGGGAACTCGAGCCGCGCCAGCACCTCGGGAGCGACCGCCCAGAGCATGTATGACTGGTCCTTGGCGGGATCGGCGCCGCGCGCCACGAAAGGCTCGCCGTCGCGCCACACGAGGCGTGCGTAGTGACCGGTGGCGACACGCGCCAGGCCCAGCCCGTCGGCCACGCCGACGAGCGCCGCCAGGCGCCTTGGGTTACAGCGCACGCAGGGATTCGGCGTCTCGCCGCCCAGGTAGGCCGCCACGAACGGTTCGACGACGTCGGCCTTGAACTCGGCCTCCCGGTCGACGAAGTGATGCGGGAGGCCGAGCCACTCGGCCGTCTGCCGGGCGCGTTGCAGGGCGCCCGGCGAGCAGCAGCTGCGCCTGTCGCCGCCGGGCCACAGGCGCACCGTGGCGGTCTCCAGCGTGCGGCCTTCTTCGATCAGCTTCAGCGCCGCGAAGGCGCTGTCCACTCCTCCGCTCAGAGCGACGAGTGCTCGTGTGCTTTTGGGAGTGCCTTGAGGATCTGAGGGACCTCCGCCTCGCGGCCCGCCTTTATCAAGTAGTCCTGGATGGCGAGGTGCAGCGCATCGGCGGCGAGGTTGGAGCAGTGCATCTTGTTGGGCGGCAGGCCGCCCAAGGCCTCGGCGACGGCCTTGTTCGATATCGCGGCCGCCGCGGCGAGGGTCTGGCCCTTGACCATCTCGGTGACCATGCTCGACGTCGCCACGGCCGCGCCGCAACCGAACGTCTTGAACTTGACGTCGGCGATGCGGTCGTCGTCCACGTCGATGCTGATGCGCATGACGTCGCCGCATACGGGGTTGCCGATCTGCCCGACGCCGTCCGCGTCCTCGATCTCACCCACGTTGCGCGGGTTGCTGAAATGATCCATGACCAGGTCGGTGTACATGCCTCAACCTTTCACGTAGAGCGGGCTCATCTGCCGCAGCTTGTCGACGATCGGCGGGAACACCTCGATGAACGCGTCCGCCTCGGCCTGCGTGTTCTCGCGACCCAGGCTCAGGCGCAGGCTGCCGTGAGCCTCCTCTGCCCCGAGCCCCAGAGCGAGGATCACGTGCGACGGCTCCAGGGAGCCCGACGCGCAGGCGGAACCGCTGGACACCATGAAGCCATGGGTGTCGAGCTGCAACAGCATCGACTCACCCTCGATGTACCGCACAGTGAAGGCGACGTTGCCGGGCAGCCGCTCCGTGGGATGCCCCAGATACCTGGTATCGGGCACGCTTTCGAGTACGCCATGCGCGAGATGGTCGCGGAGCGCCTCGAGGCGCGGCCGGGTCTCGGCCATCTCCGCCTGGGCGAGCTCGAGAGCCGCGCCGAGGCCGACGATGCCGGGCACGTTCTCGGTGCCCGAGCGCAACCTGCGCTCGTGGCCGCCGCCGTGGACCATCGGCGTGAGGCGCGTGCCGCGTTTGACGTACAGCGCGCCGATGCCCTTGGGGCCGTAGAGCTTGTGCCCGGACAGGCTCAGCATGTCGACGCCGAGGGCGCCGACATCGATGGGCACGGAGCCCACACACTGCACGGCGTCGGTGTGGAACACCGCACCCTTTTCGTGAGCGATGCGCGCCAGCGCGGCGATAGGCTGGATGGTGCCGACCACGTTGTTGGCGTACATCACCGAGGCGAGCCTGGTGTCGTCGCGAAAGGCCTGCTCATAGGCCTCCATGTCGATGACGCCGTCGCCGTCGACGGGGATGAAGTCGACGGCCCACCCGAGCCGGTTGAGTGCCCGCGCAGCTTCCATGACCGCCGGATGCTCGATGGCGCCGATGATGAAGTGACCGGGCTCGAAGCGCTGAAGATAGCCGATCAGCGCCAGGTTGTCCGCCTCCGTGCCGCCGGCGGTGAAGACGATCTCCTTCTCCCCGGCGCCGAGGCCGGCAGCCACCTGAGAGCGCGCGCGCTCCACGGCAGTGCGGGCCTCCCGGCCCAAACGGTGAAGCTCGGACGGGTTGCCGTAGCGCTCGCAGAAGTACGGCAACATCTGCTCGAGGACCCGGGGGTCGACCGGCGTGGTGGCCGCGTGGTCGAAGTACACGCTCTTCATCTGGGCACAGCCTCCCGTGTGAGGTCTTCCAGGGTGATCGAATTGAGGGCGCCGCTGATGGCGCTGTCCAGGCGGCGCCACACGACCCGCGAGGCGCACGATTCGGCGCGCTCGCAGCCGCCGTCGTCGGGCACGCAACCGACCAGCGAAAGCGGACCTTCGAGCGCCGTGACGACGTCGCCTACGGCGATGTCTCCCGGCGCCTGCGCGAGCTGGTAGCCGCCGGAGACGCCGCGCGTGGCCTTGACCAGGCCGCTCTCGCGAAGACGCGCCAAAATACGTTCAAGAAACGGCCCGGGGATACCTTCGCCGGCGGCGATCTCAGACAGCGGCACCGGACGCCGGCTCTCGCGGGCGGCGAGGAACACCATGGCCCTGAGCCCGTATTCGCAGCGTGAGGAGATGCGCATCGTGGTCCCGTCGTCGCCCGCACGTAATCCCAACCAAAAGGGTCGGCATTATGGTACCACGGGAGGCAGAACGGTCAAACCACAGATGGTGACAGGCGGCTGGTGTGGATGTGGAAGCGCGGCGCCGGGTCAGAGGCCGCGCACGGCATCGGCCACGACCTGCTCCATGACCTTGAGGCCGATCCAGCCGGTGTAGAGCTCGGCGACGTCGCCGTTGCCGCGGATGACGGCGAGTATGGGTGGGTTGCTGACGCGCAGCTGCTGCAACGTGTCGCCCAACTCGGTGGTCTTGCGGGCCTCGAAAGACATGAACGAGCTATCGGCGCCGTACTGCGCCTTGACGTCGTTGAAGGAGCTGAGCATCTCCATGTCGTCGGCGGCGCCTTCGACGTAGACGAGGAGCACCATGCCACGCTGCTCCTCGAGGCGCGAAGTGATGAAGGAGGGGGTCTCTGCGGTAGGCGTGAGCTTGAGCGGCGCGTAGCCGGTCATGCCGAAGCTGCTGACCGTGTTGTACGAGGCCGGGGCGGGAAGAGCAGCCGGCGCGGTGGTCCCGGCCGCCGCGAACACGCGCACCGCGACGACGCCGCCGAAGAGGGCTGCACCGACCACGAGGATCAGTGCGGCGGTGATCAGGAAGGCTTTGTTGCGCCTTACGATGCCCATGCCGGCCTCCGAGGTAAAGGCTCCACCTTGCCGTGCTCGCGTTATTCTCGAACCTGCTCTCGCAGGTGGGTGCTCTCCCGGAACATCCACGGATGCGCCGAAGTGCGAGCTCCCGATGTGTACGTGTTGGCTCGAGAATGTCACGAGGTCACGAACAAGGTCGAGCCGCGCCATCCTAACAAACGTCACCTGTTTCAACAAACTTGTCGGCAGCCCTGCAAAAACCTTGAGGCAGATGGGCGGAGAGGGTAGCGGGCCGGCGGGTCAGCCGAGCCTGATGCGGAGCTCCTTGAGCTGCTCGGCCGTGACCGGCCCGGGCGCGCCGGTCATGGGGTCGCCACCCGATGAGGTCTTGGGGAACGGGATGACGTCGCGGATGGAGTCGGCGCCCGCGAGGAGCATGAGAATACGGTCGAAACCGAGCCCGATGCCCCCATGCGGCGGCGCGCCGTACTCCAGTGCCTCCAGGAACCAGCCGAACGACTCGTCGATGCGCTGGTCGTCCATGCCGAGGGCGCGCAGAATGGCACGCTGCACGCCGCCATCGTGGTTGCGCAGCGAGCCCGAGCCCAACTCGACGCCGTTGAGGACGAGGTCGTACTGCGCCCCACGGACGGCGAGGGGTTCGCTCTCGAGGAACGGCATCGTGGCCGCGGTGGGCAGGCTGAACGGGTTGTGCCCGTAGGTGAGCCTGCCCGTCTCCTTGTCGATCTCGAAGAGCGGGAACTCCTCGACCCAGAGCAGCGCCCAGCGGGCACTCGGCGCGGGCGCGAGCAGCGCGATGAGCGCCAGGCGCAGGGCGCCGAGGACCTCGGCGGCCACGAGCGCTTCGTCGGCGGCGAAGACGATGAGGTCGCCGGGCTCCGCGGCCGTACGCTCCACCAGGGCGGACTGCTCCGCCTCGCCGAGGAACTTGACGATGGGGCCGCGCAAGGCGCGGCCCTCCTCGTCGAAGACGTAGGCCATACCCTTGGCGCCGTGCTCCTTGGCGAGCTCCGTAAGCTTGTCGATCTGCGCCCGCGAGAGTGAAGCGCCGCCCGGCGCGCGCACGGCGCGCACGACGCCGCCGCCCTCGACGGCGCCGCGGAACACCTTGAACTCGCTGGCCGCGAACACCGCCGAGAGCTCGCTGATCACGAGGCCGTAGCGCAAATCGGGCTTGTCTGAACCGTAGAGCAGCATGGCGTCGTCGTACGACAGGCACGGCAGCGGCAGCTCGGGCGCCGTCTCCCCCACGCCGGCGAAGATCGCCGTCATGAGGCCTTCGAGCAACTCGCGGATCTCGGGGACGCTGAGAAACGACGTCTCGATGTCGATCTGCGTGTGCTCCGGCTGGCGGTCGGCGCGCAGGTCCTCGTCGCGAAAGCAGCGCGCGAACTGGTAGTACCGGTCCATACCCGCCACCATGAGGATCTGCTTGAACATCTGCGGCGACTGCGGCAGTGCGTAGAAATGATGAGGCTGCAGGCGCGAGGGCACGAGGAAGTCTCTCGCGCCCTCCGGCGAGGACCGCGTAAGGTCGGGCGTCTCGATCTCGAGGAAGCGGTGCTCGTTGAGGAAGGCACGGGCCGCCTGTACGGCGTTGTGCCTCAACTCGATGCTGGCCAGCATGGGGGCGCGGCGGAGGTCGAGATAGCGGTACTTGAGACGCAGCGTCTCGTCGACATCCACGGCCTCCGCGGCCTCGATCTCGAAGGGTGGCGTCTTGGAACGGCTCAGGATCTCGACGCTCGCGACGCGCACCTCGACCTCGCCGCTGGGCAGGTTGGGGTTGACCGTCTCGGGAGAGCGCGCGACGACTTTGCCGCGCGCCGCCAGCACGTACTCCGGACGCACCTGCTCGGCGAGCGCGTGCGCCGCGGAGACGCGCGACGGATCGAACACCAGCTGGACCACGCCGCTGCGGTCGCGGAGGTCGATGAAGATGAGATTACCGTGGTCGCGGCGGCGCGCGACCCACCCGGCGAGGCGCACCTCGCGACCGACGTCGGCGGTGCGCAGCTCGCCGGGATAGGCGTCACGCAGCATCAGGACTCCTTCCCCAGACGCGCCGCGAGCAAGGCGGCCAAGCCGGCGGCGGCGAGGTCCTCTTCCCCGCCGCCGTCCATGGTGCGCACGCGCACGCGCCCGGCGCCGAGCTCGTCAAGACCGAGTAGCACCGCCAGTCTCGCGCCGCTGCGGCCCGCCTGCTTGAGCTGGCCCTTGGGACTGCGTCCGGCGAGGTCCAGCTCGGCGGCCAGGCCGGCGCCACGCAGTTGCTGGGCGATGTCAAAGGCGGCGGCCCGAGCCTCGGCGCTGAAGCTGACGACGTACGCGTCGGGCGCCACGGAAGGCAGCGGCTGATCGCGCATCGCCAGAGCGATGCGTTCGAGGCCGCTGCCCCAGCCCACGCCCGGCGTGGAGGCGCCGCCGATCTGCGCGATGAGCCCGTCGTACCTGCCTCCGCCGCCGACGCCGCTCTGGGCACCCAGGCGGTCGGAGATGAACTCAAAGGTGGTGCGCGTGTAGTAGTCGAGGCCGCGCACCAGGCGAAAGTCGAGGTGCGGTTCCAGCCCGGCCCGCTCGACGAGCGCCAGGACCGTGTCGAAGTGCTCGCGGCACTCCGAGCACAGGTGCTCGACGATGCGCGGGGCCTCGTCGAGCACGGCACGGCAGCTCTCGACCTTGCAGTCGAAAGTGCGCAACGGATTGATGTCGACCCGCTCGAGGCAGTCGCCGCAGAGCTCGCCCTCGCGCCCACGCAGATAGCCGCGCAGCGTCTCGACGTAGGCCGGGCGGCAGGTGGAGTCGCCCATGCTGTTCATGTTGAGCGTCACGCCCTCGACGCCGAGCTCCGCGAAGATGGCCGCCAGCAGCGCGATGACCTCGGCGTCGACCGCCGGATCTGCCGAGCCGATGGCCTCGGCGCCGATCTGGTAGTGCTCGCGGTAGCGGCCGGCCTGCGGCTTCTCGTAGCGGAACATCGGGCAGTAGTACCAGACCTTCAGCGGCTGCGGCAGCTTGTGCATCCCGTGCTCGACGTAGGCGCGACAGATCGGCGCGGTACCTTCGGGCCGCAAGGTCAGCGAACGCTCGCCCTTGTCCAGAAACGTGTACATCTCCTTGCGCACGATGTCGGTGGCCTCGCCGACGCCGCGCTCGAAGAGCCCCGTCTCCTCGAACTCGGGCGTGACCATGTGCCGGTAGCCGTAGGCCGCAAAGAGGCGCGCCGCCGTGGCCACGATCGCGTCGCGTCGCGCCGCCTCATCGGGGAGCAGGTCGTAGGTGCCCTTGGGGGCGCGCGGCGCGCTCACCAGCGGTGTTCGGGGTCGTACCGCAGCGGCGAGAGGAACGGGTTGAGAGCCAGCTCACGGCCCAGGGACGTGTCGGGGCCGTGGCCGCAGTGGACGGCCGCGTCGGGCGGAAAGCGCCGCACGAGCCCGGCGATGGAGTTGAGCAACTGATCCATATCGCCGCCGGGCAGATCGGTGCGGCCGACGCTGCCCTGGAAGATGAGATCGCCGGAGAACAGGTGCTCCTCACCGAGGGCGAACGTGTAGGAGCCCCGTGAGTGGCCGGGCGTGGGGATGGCGAGCACCTCGATGGGCAACGCCAGCGTCTGCTCGCCGCTGATGGTGATCGCGCCGGCCACCGGTTCGATAGCAAAGCCGGCCGCGACCCCCAAGCCGTTGTCGGCGAGCTCCGCGGCGTCGAGCTCCCCCACGTACACGGGGATCGCGAAGTGCCGCGCCAGCGGCGCCACGCCGCCGAAGTGGTCGAAGTGGCCGTGCGTTACGAGTATGGCCGCCGGGGCAAAGCCGAACTCGGTGAAGGCTTCGATGATGACGCCGGCTTCGTCGCCCGGATCGATGACGAGGCCGGTCTGACCCTGAACGACAACGAAGCAGTTGGCCTGCAATGGGCCGAGCGGAAGGGCGAAGACTTCGAGCGGATCAGGCATGGTACCTCGAGTGGTCGGCGTTCGGGCTTGAGCGTATCAGACGGCGGCGAGCGCGGTCGACCGGCGCCGCCGTCATCGCGACGCTGCGCTGGGGAAGGGGCGCTCAGGGGGGCGCTCGCTTTGCTCGCTCCGCTCGGCAAGCAGGCCGCTGCTCGCACGGGGTGGTAGCGCCACCCCTACCTCGCAGCGGCCGCCTCGCGAGCCCCCTTCGCATCCCCTTCCCCAGCTCCGCTCGCGCGTCCGGAACGCTCGACACTTTCAACGCCGACGTCTGACCGGCTACCGCCTCACTTGGGGCGCGCGGCCGGCCCTACCGGCCGATAGATTGCCTGACATCGAGTGATGCCGAGCCGGCACCCGCGAGAACGCCCCGAAAAGCCGAGCTCTCGGGGTCGTCATAGCGGCACCTTGGGCAACCGATCGGCGGGCCGCAGGTGCTGTCGATTCCGCCCGTACGCAGTCTGGAAAAAGCACTTCGGCCACACTCGGTGTTATGGTCTTAGGCGGAAGAGGGCAGCTGCACTCAAGTGTCTACGCAGACTGCAGAATCTTGGTTGGTCTGACGTCAGGCGACCATCTGCGGTCCCCCAATGTGGCCTGGCGCGGCTCACCCGGGTAGCATGACGGCGGAGGTGCTCGTCGTGGTCGACGTCCTGCAGGACAAGCGCGAAGCCATCGCCGAGCTGTGCGCCCGGTACGGCGTCGCGCGCCTCGACGTCTTTGGCTCGGCCCTGCGCGACGACTTCCGGCCTGGCGAGAGCGACGTCGACCTGCTTGTCGAGTTCGGCCCCATGGACGGCTACGCCAAGGCAGTCGCTTATTTCGACCTTCTCGACGCACTTCACGAGCTGCTCGGCGTCGAGGTCGACCTGGTCATGACCGGCGCCGTCAAGAACCGGTACATCGCCCGCGACATCGAGCGCACCCGGCAGCTGCTCTATGCCGCGTAGCACGGCCGCCTACCTCGCCGACATCGTCGACGCCTGCGACGCGGTCGCGGAGGTGCTCATCGGCGTCGACCTCGTGACCTACAGCGCGCGGCGATCCATTCGCTCCTCGGTCGAGCGCGAGTTCACCATCATCGGCGAGGCCATCGGCATGCTCGCTCGCCGGGACCCGGACCTCGCCGCGCGCATTTCTCACGCGCGCCTCATCGTCGGCTTCCGCAACCGGCTCGTGCACGAGTACCCGCAGATCGACGACGAGGCTGTCTACGCCATCGCCCAACATGACGCGCCCGTCCTGCGGGCCGAGTGCGCGGCCCTTGTTGAGCAGGTGGGAGACGCAGACTAACAAGCGCATCTGACGCGCCCAACGGTTCCTGCAGTAACCTCGAACCGCAGCCCGCGCAGGTTGTGCGCGGTGCGCTGGACAGAACAGAGGCGCGGCGGTTGTCACCCGCTATTCACGCTTGACGTTACTAACGCGTAGCGTTTCTATCTCAGCATGATCGTCTCGTTCAAGGACGCGGACACCGAAGCGCTGGCCAGTGGCCGGCGGGTCAGGCGCTTCGTGAACATCGAGGCGGTCGCGAGGCGCAAGCTGCGCCAGCTGCAGATCGCCGGGCGCCTCGACGACCTGCGTGTGCCACCCGGTAACCGACTTGAGGCGCTCAAGGGCGATTGCGCCGGCCAGCCCAGCATCCACGTCAACGACCAGTACCGCGTCTGCTTCCGCTGGACGACGGCGGGCGCCGAAGACGTCGAGATCGTGGACCACCACTAGGAGGATGACGATGCAGAAGCTCAGGCCCGGGACCCCCGGCGAGCTGCTGCGCGAGGAGTTCCTTCTGCCCATGGGCCTCTCGCAGTACCGCCTGGCCAAGGAGATCAGCGTGCCTGCGCAGCGCATCGGCGAGATCGTCGCCGGCCGGCGCGCAATCACCGCCGACGCCGACCTGCGTCTGTGCCGCTTCTTCGGCCTCTCCAACGGCTACTGGTTGCGCGCGCAGGCGGCCTACGACACCGAAGTGGCCGAGGAGACCCCGGCCGACGAGCTGGCTCACATCAAGCCGTGGTCGGGCGCCGCCGCCTGATGACGCTGGGTCTGCCCAACAAGCGGGTCAACCCGACTCGCTGCGCTCGCGGGTGATCAGCGGGGCGCTCCACGGCACACGGGTCGTGACGCCATTGTCCACCATCGGGGTGTTGCACTAGCTGGACGCACGGGGAACTGACGACATGCGCACCACCGACCTCGACATCAGCAAACTCTCCCTCGGTGAGCGCATCCAGCTCGCCGAGGACCTCTGGGACAGTGTGGCCGCCGAGACCGGCGGTCTGCCGCTGACCGAGGCGCAGACGGCCGATCTAGACCACCGCCTCGCCGAGCTCGCCCGCGATCCCGACGTGGGCGACCCCTGGGAGGTCGTGCGCGGACGCGTCCAGGAACGGCTCGACAAGGCCGGATGACCACGCGCCTCGTCGTCCGCGGGACCGCCGAGGCGGACATCACCGGCGCGGCGCTCTGGTACGAGCAGCGTTCCCCCGGTCTCAGCGCGGTGTTCCTGCGAGCTGTTGATGTGACCCTCGCCGAGATTCCGCGCGTTAGGTGCAGCAGCGTCACCCTCCCCCTGAGTCCGGGACCGTAGTATCCTTTGCGCCAGGTCTTCAGGAGGTTCGCTTGTCCGTCCATTTCCGCATCGAGGTTGAGCAAGATACCGACGGTCGCTGGATCGCCGAGGTCGTCGAGCTGCCGGGGGTGCTCGCCTACGGCTCCACTCAGGACGACGCCGTGGCTCATGTTCAGGCCTTGGCTCTGCGC
>JAPLCL010000064.1 GCA_026392265.1 Actinomycetota bacterium | reverse complement strand
GGCTCGCGCATGAAGTACTGGTCGAGGGCGTCCTGGCCGGCCACCAGTACGGCCCAGCCGTGCCCGGTCCGGCCCGCCCGCCCCCAGCGCTGTCGCAGGCTCGTGACGGTCCCCGGAAAGCCGGTGACCAGCGACACGTCGAGGGTGCCGACGTCGATGCCCAGCTCGAGCGCCTGCGTGGCGATCACCGCGTCGAGCTCGTGGGCGAACAGGCGACGCTCGATGTTGCGGCGCTGCTGCGGCGTGTAGCCAGCGCGGTAGGGCTGCACGCGCTCCGCCGCGCCGCCGGGATCGCGGTCCTCGAGGCGGCGGCGGACGTGCCCGTACACCAGCTCCGCCGCCTTGCGCGTGGGCGCGAAGGCGATCACGCGCGCCCCGGCGAGCACACTCTCGGCGGTCACGTAGCTGGCCTCGGTGAGGGCGCTGCGCCGCGCGCCGCGTGCCGGGTCGACGAGCGGCGGGTTCCAGAGCACCACGGTGCGCTCCGGGCGCGGCGCCTGGTCCTCGTCCAAAACGGTGAATGGCAGACCGACGAGCCTCTCCGCGAAGGCCTGGGGGTTGGCGATGGTCGCCGACGTCAGCACGAACTGCGGGTCGGCGCCGTACTGGGCGCAGAGGCGCCGCAAGCGGCGGACGACCTGCGCCACGTGGCTGCCGAAGACGCCACGATAGACATGCGCCTCGTCGAGTACCACATACCTCAGGTGGTGCAGATACTCGGCCCAGCGCTCGTGGCTGGGCAGGATGCCGACGTGAAGCATGTCGGGGTTGCTGAGGACGATGGTGGCCGTGCGCCGTAGCAGGGCGCGCGCATCCTGCGGCGTATCGCCGTCGTAGATCGCCGGCAGCGCGGGCCTGATGCCTGGCGCCTCGAGCTTCAGCGTGCCCAGCTTGCGTGCCTGGTCCTGGGCCAGCGCCTTGGTGGGGAAGAGGAGGAGCGCGCGGCTCTGCGGGTCGCGCGCGTATTCGTCAAGCACGGCAAGCTGGTAGCAGAGGCTCTTGCCGCTGGCCGTGCCGGTACTGATAACGACGTTGTCGCCGGCCCGCAGGGCGTCGTAGGCAGCACGCTGGTGGCCGTGCAGTTGCTCGATGCCGGCCGCGAGGAGCGCTTCGCGCAGCGCGGCCGGCAGGTCCGCGGGCAGTTCGGCCGCGCGGCCTCGTCGCGCGGCCTCGTGAGCGACGGCCACGACCTGCTCGTGGCCGCCCTCGCGGAACAGGGCGCGCAGCCGCTTCTGGGTGGCATCGCCGGTCACAGGGCCATCCTACTTGACGGCCCGTACGAGCGAAGAGGCGCCCTCGGCGCCCCTTCACCAGGAGGTCATTACATCCCTGCGCGGCGCTACTTGGCGCGCCGTCCCAGGTCGAGCGTGAAGAACCACACCATGCCGTCGATGCTGCCGTACCCGTCGCAGCTCACGGCGCCTACGCCCAAGTCGCGGAAGTCCTTCGTGAGGATCACGGCGCGGTGCATCGGGGAGTTCATCCACGAATCGACGATCGCCACCGGGCTGGAGTACAGGCCGCAGCCCCAAGCGATGTTCTCGCCGGCCTTCCACGTTTTGTAGCCCTCGCGCGTGTAACCGTGATTCACGATGCGCTCGC
>JAPLCL010000109.1 GCA_026392265.1 Actinomycetota bacterium | reverse complement strand
CGCGCGCCGCTGCGAGACGCTCCCTCGACGACCACGACCCCCCGCGAGAGTGCGGCCATCACGCGGTTTCTCGCAGGGAATCGCCAAGGGCGAGCCGGCACCCCCCAGGCGAACTCAGACACGAGCAGTCCACGTCGTGCCACCTTTTCGCGGAGCGCGGCGTTCGTCTGCGGGTAGACCACATCGGGACCGCAGCCCAGAACGGCGACCGTGGCCAGCTCCCGGTCTGCCTTCGCGGCGCCGATCGCCGCGGCTTGCGCCGTCGCGTCGATACCCAGGGCGAGACCGCTGACCACGAGCAGGCCTTGGCAGGTCAGATCGCGCCCGAGCGCCCATGCCATCTCCGTACCGTACGGGGAGGGCGTCCGTGTACCCACGACTGCGACCGCCGGGGCCTTGCAGAGGGCCTCCAATCGCCGGGCCATCTCGAGCTCATCGTACTGCCCGCGAGCGAACAGACACAGCGGTGGGTCGGCCAGCTGGCGCAGGGCTGGAGGATACAGAGGGTCGCACCACGCGACGACCGCCGAATGAGGGAAGCGCTGCTGCGGCGCAACGAGTTCCTCCGGGCGCGTTGCGAGGAGGATGGCGAAGCGCTCTTCCTCCTGGTTCCGCTCCGCTGAGTGCTGTTCGCGCACGCGGTCCAGTCGCCGTGCGGATTCAGTCGGCTGGGCCTTGAGGCTTCTTCGAACCACACCCGGAGGGCGGATGAGCGCCGCCAGCTCCGCGGGCGACGCTTCCAGCACCTGGCTGACGCTGCCGCACTCGCGCACCAGCTTCTTGACCAGGCCGCCGCGCCATGACGCCAAGGTGCCGAGCCAGATGCACAGGGCACGGCGTCTCGCGGCGGAACCGGGCAGACCGCCACGGCGCGGGGGGCCGGCCGATGGTTCAAGGGCTGGTTCATCTGTCAAGGTGGCTCCTGTTGCGGTACGAGAGGCTCTCGGCGACGTGCGCCGAGGTGATGATGGGCGCCGCCTCGAGATCGGCGATGGTCTGGGCGACTTTGATGACGCGGTCGCAGGCGCGGGCGCTGAGCCGCAGGCGCTCGTAGGCCCTGTCGAGGAGCGCCGTGGCGCCGGCATCGAGCGGGCACAGGCGCCGCAGGTGGCGCGCATTCATGTGGGCGTTGGCGTACACGCCCGTGCTGGCCAGGCGCGCGAGCTGCCGCTCGCGCGCCAGCGCAACGCGGGCGCGGACCATAGCCGATGACTCTCCGTGGGTGCCGCTGCGCCGGTCTCGCGGCGGCACGCGCGGCACCTCAAGGCGCAGGTCGATGCGGTCAAGCAGCGGTCCGCTGAGCCGCGAAGCGTACTGCCGCACCCGGTGCGCCGGGCAAGTGCAATCCCTGCCCCGATCGCCCAGGTAACCGCACGGGCACGGGTTCATGGCGGCCACCAGCATGATGCGGGCAGGGAAGGTGAGGGAGATCAGCCGGCGGCTGATGGTGACCTCACCGTCTTCGAGCGGCTGGCGCAAGCCCTCGAGCGCCGAGAGGCGGAACTCCGCGAACTCGTCGAGGAACAGCACGCCGAGGTGGGCGAGGCTCACCTCGCCGGGGCGCGGCGTGCCGCCACCACCGACCAGCCCCGGCGATGAGGTGGTGTGATGCGGGGCTCGAAACGGACGCTGGGTGATCAGCGCGCGGCCCTGCGGAAGGAGCCCGGCCACGCTGTGGATGCGCGTGACCTCGATGGCCTCGTCCAGAGTGAGCGGGGGCATGATGCCGGGCAGGCGCCGGGCCAGCATGGTCTTGCCCGCCCCCGGGGGCCCCGACATGAGCACGTTGTGGGCGCCTGCGACGGCGACCTCCAGGGCGCGTTTGACCTGCTCCTGGCCCATGATGTCGGCGAAGTCGGCGTCGGTTGCCGGCGGCCCGCCGAGGAGCGCCGTGAGGTCGGCCGGCGGGGCGGCTGCGCCGCCGCCGGCGGCAAGCTGGGCCACGGCCTCGGCGAGGGTGCGCGCCGGGTACACCTCGAGGCCGCCGACCAAAGCTGCCTCGGCGGCGTTCGCCGCAGGCAGGATGAGGCCGCGTACCCCGCGTCGCCGCACGCTCTCGGCCAGCGCAAGGGCGCCTGCCACCGGCCTCAGCGTGCCGTCCAGGCCGAGCTCACCGACCGCGGCCAGCGGGCCGCGCCCGTCGCAGCCGTCGGCGGCCTGGCCGGTGGCCACCAGGAAGGCCAGGGCGATGGGCAGGTCGAACGAAGGCCCTTCCTTGCGCAGATCGGCCGGCGCCAGATTGATGGTGATGCGTCGCGACGGGAACGCGTAAGCGGAGTTGACTATCGCCGCGCGCACGCGCTCGCGGCTCTCCTGGACGGCGGCGTCGGGAAGGCCGACGATGGAGAAAGCCGGGGCCGCCGCAACGACATCGGCTTCCACCTGGACAGGCTTGCCTTCCAGGCCGCTCAGAGCCTCACTGGCGATGCTGGCGAGCAAGCGACCTCCTCGAACGACGTGATCTGCGCGGAACGAACTTCATCACCAGTCGAGCGTGAACGCGGCGGGCAGATGACGGATCGTGCTGGGGAAGGCGGTGGAATCGACGGCGACGATGTCGAAGCGCACCTCGTCGATGCCCTTCATCGCCCACGGGCGCGCCGCCAGCCACAACTCGGCGAGACGGGCGACCTGACGCCGTTTTGCTGCGCCGACGGCATCTTCAGGCGCGCCGCACGTGTACGTGCGGCGGGCCTTGACCTCGACGAAGGCGAGCACGGGGCCGCGGCGCGCGATGATGTCGAGCTCGCCGCGACCCACACGGACGTTACGCCCCAGAAGGCGCCAGCCGCCGCGGATGAGGTAGCGGGCCGCGGCCTCTTCGGCGGCGCGGCCGTAGTGTTGCCGAGCATTCATAGGCACACCGTAGCGCCGCGCGGCGCCGCATCACAGGGTGCCGATGACGGCCTCGGGTGACGTTCGCGATTGGGAACCGGAGGGTTGACCAAGCCTCCCGGCCGCCAGTGAGTCAGCCGCGCTCCACTGCTTCCTCGCCCGCGACCAGCAGTCTGAGATCCCGATAGGCGACGCTCGCGAACGACAGCCGATGCAGCTCGCAGACGCCGTACGCGACGATCGCGTCGTGGTGCGCGGCGGTGGCGTAGCCGACGTGACGGTCGAAGCCGTACTGCGGATGGCTCACATGGAGGCGCAGCATCAAGCGGTCGCGCGTCACCTTGGCGACCACGGAGGCGGCGGCGATCGCGGCAGAGCGACTGTCGCCGCCCACCAAAGCCCGGTGCGTGCGTCTGCACCTGGGCAGGGGAAACCCGTCGATCAACGTGACACAGGGCTCCGGCCCGATGCCCTCCACGGCTCGTGCCAGCGAACCGAGGTTGCAGCGGTGGAGACCGACGCGGTCGATGGTGCCCGCCGAACAGCAGACGATCACCACTTGGCGGGCGCGGCGCAGGATCTCGTCGTAGAGCGCCGCGCGGCGCACTTTGGAGACCTTCTTGGAGTCGTTGAGCCCGTCGAGCGCGGCGAAGTCGGCGTCCCCCAAGGCAGCGTAGTCGAAGGCCACCGCCGCCGCGACGAGGGGGCCGGCGAGGCACCCGCGGCCGGCCTCATCGGCCCCAGCCACGGTGCCGCGCCCGGCGAGATCGAGGTCGAAGGCGAAGCGCTCGTTCACGCCCGGCTCCGCAGAGGCCTAGTTTGCGCTGCCGATGCGCCCCGGCGGCCAGTACTTGGCGAAGGCGTGCCCGACGAACTGCTCACGTTTGATGGGCCCGAACTCGCGGCTGTCGCCGCTGTCGGTGCGGTTGTCGCCCATCACGAAGTAACTGCCGGCGGGCACCTTGTACGGCTCCTGCAGCGCCCAGGGCAACCCGTTGGAGAAGGGTTCGCTGGGCTCCTGGGCACCGTCGACGCGGCGCACGTAAGGCTCGTCGAGGCGCTTGCCGTTGATGGACACGAAGCCGCCGCTGAGCGAGATCTCGTCGCCCGGCAGCCCGATGATGCGCTTGATCAGCACCGGGCCGTCGAAGGGCGGGTGGAACACGACGATGTCACCGCGTTCGGGCTGCGAGAAGCGCCAGGAGATGCGATCGACGAGCACGCGGTCGCCGATGAGCAGCGTATCTTCCATGGACGCCGAAGGGATACGGTACGGTTTGACGAGAAACGCCTGGATGAGCAGCGCGACCGCCACGGCGACGACGGCGAGCACGGCGTATTCGAGGATGGTGCGGCTCCTGGAGGCCTTCCGGCCCTTGTCGTCGCGCCCGCTGCCGCTGCGTGTATCGCCGCCCATGCTCTCCTTCGTCAGTCTCGCGGGAGTGTATCAGAGCCCGTGCAGGCGGGAGAGCGGCCAGTACGTCAGGAAGGCTTCGCCGATGATCTCGCGGCGCGGAGCAGGCCCCCAGTCGCGGCTGTCGTCGCTGACCGCGCGGTTGTCGCCCATGAGGAAGAAGTGGCCGGGCGGCACTGTGTACGGTCGCTCAAGCGACCAGGCCTGACCGGTGCCGCGGAACGGCTCGGTGGGTTCGGTCTCACCGTCCACCCGGTGGACGTAGGGCTCTTCGAGGCGGCGGCCGTCGATGTACACCGTGCCGCCGGCCACCGAGACCGTCTCGCCGGGCAGTGCGACGACCCTCTTGATGAGGATGCGACCGACGGCAGCGGAGTCGATGACCACGATGTCGCCGCGCCCCGGGGCGTGCAGACGGTACACCACGCGGTTGACAAGCACTCTGTCGCGCGGCACAAGCGTGGCGGCCATGGACTCCGAGGGGATCCGGTACGGCTTGATCAGGAAGGCCTGGACGAGCAGCGCCACCACGATCGCGCACAGCGCGACGAGAAGGTACTCGGCGATCGTGCGCCGTTTCATCGGTGCGTCCCTTCGCTCACAGCGTGCTCCAGCGGCCGAACGGCCAGTAGACGACGAAGCCTTCGCCGATGATATCGGCGCGGGGGACCGTACCCCAGAAGCGGCTGTCGTCGCTGTCGGTGCGATTGTCGCCCATGACGAAG
>JAPLCL010000219.1 GCA_026392265.1 Actinomycetota bacterium | reverse complement strand
GCGCGACGTGTTCGACGGCATCGGCCACGCCCGTCTTGCGCGCGTCGAGGTCGGTCTGCAGCATGGCGCCCTCGTGGCGCCGCATCACGTCGAGGTCGGCCGGCGACTTGATCAGATGCTCGGTCGGCGCCTCGGCGAACGACTCCGCCAGCCATGTCCAGGTCTCGGTCAGCGTACCGTGCGGCGTCTCAATGCGCCGCCGCCGCGCCGCCCCCTCGCGCCACTCGCTGACGGCGCAGTTCTCGACGATCGTTCGGAACGGGAAATGGCCCTGGAGATAGAAGCCGCAGCGGAGGTCGCGGTGCCAGTCGATATAGGCGTCACTCCCCTTGAAATCCGCCGGCAGCTCGCCCCGCCCGATGAGCGCCGTCGCCCAATAGTCGAGGTCGCCGAACCAGGGGACGCGGTCGGGCATGCCGCCGCTGAGGAGGGTCAGGACGCGCCGGCGCTCGGTCATCATGCGCCGGAATATATGCCCGCCCCGCGCCGCCTGTCAACTTGAGGTAAAATAGGCCCCGATGGAAAAGAAGACCGACTCCCGGGCGCGCTTGGAGGCCTGGCTGGCCACCCGGGCCCGGAACGTGCCGCGCGTCTCCTACCCGCCGGAGCTGCCCATCACGCCGCGGGCCGACGAGATCGTGGCCGCCCTGCGCTCGCCCCGCCGCCGCGTCGTCATTATCTCGGGCGAAACGGGCTGCGGCAAGAGCACCCAGATCCCGAAGATGTGCCTCGAGGCGGGCCGGGGCGTCGCCGGCCGCATCGGGGTCACCCAGCCGCGCCGGCTGGCGGCCATGACCATCGCCGCCCGCATCGCCGAGGAGCTCGGCGAGCCTATCGGGAAGTCGGTCGGCTACAAGATCCGCTTCCAGGACCGGACCTCGCGCGACGGCTACATCAAGGTCATGACCGACGGCATCCTCCTCGCCGAGACCCAGGGCGACCACGGCCTCCACGAGTACGACACGATCATCATCGACGAGGCCCACGAGCGCTCGCTCAACATCGACTTCCTGCTCGGCATCCTGCGCCGGCTGCTTGACGAGCGGCCCGACTTGAAGCTCGTCATCACCTCGGCTACGCTCGACACGGAGAAGTTCTCCAAGGCCTTCAAGAACGCGCCGATCATCGAGGTCAGCGGCCGCCTCTACCCGGTCGAGGTCGAATACCGGGTGCCCGACAAGGAGGAGGCCGAGGACAAGGACTACGTCGACCAGGCCGTCGAGGCGGTGGAGTACCTTCGCCGCGACAAGGTGCCCGGCGACGTCCTCGTCTTCATGCCGACCGAGCAGGACATCCTCGAGACCTGCCGCATGCTCGAGGGACGGAAGTGGCCGGCGGTCAAGGTGCTGCCGCTCTTCTCGCGCCTGCCGGCGGGCCAGCAGCGGCTCGTCTACACCGTGACCCTGCCCAAGATCGTCGTGGCCACGAACGTCGCCGAGACCTCACTGACCATCCCCGGCATCCGCTACGTCGTCGACACTGGGGTGGCCCGGATCGCCCAGTACCAGCCGGGGACGCGCATCAACAGCTTGCCGATCTCGCCGGTCTCGCGGGCCTCGGCCGACCAGCGCAAGGGGAGGTGCGGCCGCGTCCGGGAGGGGCTCTGCGTGCGTCTCTACTCGGAGGTCGATTACGAGTCGCGCGATGAGTTCACCTCGCCCGAGATCTTGCGCAGCGAC
>JAPLCL010000202.1 GCA_026392265.1 Actinomycetota bacterium | reverse complement strand
GCGCCAAGGTCTCTCTGCCGGCCTTGGCGCAGGCGTCGACCGCCGACGGCGTAGTCTTCGCCGGCTCGCTCGGGGGAGGCTACATCTTCCCCGAGTTCCTGCCGGCCTTCGACGCCGTCATGAGCCTCGGCAAGCTGCTCGCGCTGCTGGCTCCGCAAGCCGGGCCGCTCAGCGCGCAGGTCGCGCAAATCCCCGCCAGCACGCTCGACCACAAGACCGTCGCCTGCCCGTGGTCGCACAAGGGCACTGACATGACCACCGCCACCGAGAGTCTGCAGCGCGATCTGGGCGAGGACGGCGAGATCAGCCTCGTGGACGGTATCCAGCTGCGCCGCGACGGGGGCTGGGTGCAGCTGCTGCCCGACGCCGACGAGCCGGTCTTTCACGTCTACGCCGAGGGCGCCGATCATGCCGACTCAGAGCGTCTTGCCGAGAGCTTCCTCGAGGTCGTTCGCGGCGTCATCCGCGACAATAGCGAGTAAGGTCCGCGCTCGGCGGGCGGGGCGGCTGCAGGACGCCGGGCGCCCGCCGCGAACCCGTGCCGTACAATGAGTGGGCATGGACGAACGTATGACACCGGCGCCTGACGCTTCTTCGACGGTCCCCAACGCTCCGCGCGAACGGCGGGCCGGGCGGGCACGGCCAGTCGCAGGGTGGTACCGGCGGCACGTGTGGGCGGCGACCGCCGCGCTGATCCTGCTCGTGGTCGCTGCTGGCTTTCTGACGCTCCAGCTCGTGGTACGCGAACGCATCGGCGACGGGGTCACGGTCGCCGGCCTCGAGCTGCAGGGCCAGACGGTCGCGTCCGCCCGCGAGGCGCTGGCCCGCGACCTGCTACCGCGCGTGTCGGCGGTGCAGCTCCAGACGGGCAGCGACGGACCTCTCACGCTCACCCTCGCGCAGCTCGGTATGAGCGTGGACACGACGGCTACCGCACGCGCCGCCCTGGCGCGCGGCCGGCACCGGCTGCCTCTCGGCCTCGATGTGTGGCTGCCCAGCGGCGGGGGGGACGTGGCGCCCACGGTTCGCGTCAACGCCGCCGCCTACCAGCAGGGCCTTGAGGCGGTGCGCGCCGCCGTCGACGTGCCGGCGCGCAACGCGGGCCTCGAGATCGCCGCCGAGGGCGACGGCGTCACGGTCGTTCCGTCCAAGGACGGCACGACGACCGATGCCGTCGCCCTCGCACGCGCCATCCAGGCGAGCGTCGTGCGCGGCAAGGCCTACGCGGGTCCGGTGCCGATGAAGGCCGTGCCGCCGCGGGTGAGCACGGCCGACGCCGAGGCGCGCGCCGGTCTCGCCGCCAGGTATCTGGCGCGCCCGGTCACGCTCCGCTACCGTGAGCGCATCGTAGTGCTGAGCCCCAAGGAGATGGCCGGCATGCTCAGCGTCAACACGGGCGCCGACGCCGACACCTACCCGCTGACCTTCCGCAACGAGCACGCCGCCGCGCGGCTCCACGAGCTCTTTTCCTGGGCGGAGACCCCACCCGTGAACGCGCGCATCCATGTGTATCCCGAGGGTGGGATCACGGTCACGCCGAGCAAGGCCGGCGAGGTCCTCGACATGGAAGTCCTGCTCGAGGACCTCGACGACGCCGCCCTCGGCGGCGGCCTGCGCAGCATCTTCGTGGCCCTTAAGCCGGCCATGCCCGAGCTGACCAGCGGTGACGTCGAGACCATGGGCCTCGCTTCGCTCGGGGCGCAGTTCGTCACGTACTTCGACCCGCGCAACATCACCCGCGCGGGCAATATCGCCCTGGCCGCGAAGCTCGTCGACGAGAGCGTCATCGCGCCCGGTGAGACGTTTTCGCTGAATGCCGCGATGGGTCCGCGCACCATCAATCGCGGCTTCGACTACGCCCCCGTGATCGCCGCCGACGGCGTGCTGCGCCAAGGCGTCGGCGGCGGCATCTGCCAGTACGCGACGACGCTGTTCAACGCCGTGCTCCTGGCGGGTCTGCCGATCGTGGAGCGCGAGGCACACTCGCTCTACATCTCGCACTACCCGATCGGCCGCGACGCGACCGTCGCCTGGGGCGCCATCGACTTCAAGTTCAAGAACGACACGGGCAAGGCGCTGATGATCCGCAGCTGGGTCGAGGGCGATCATCTGACGGTCGCCATCGTGGGGAAGACGGGCCGCGCGGTGACCTTCAAGACCGGTGCCTTTTACGATATTCGTAAGCCGGCCCACGGCAAGTCGGACCCGCGCGTGATCTACGACGCCGACCTCGGCCCCGGCGTGGTGCGCTGGGAGCGCGGCATCGACGGGCACAGCGTGAGCGTCGAGCGCACGGTACGCGACGCGCAGGGAGAGGTGCTCTTCAGCGACACCTTCGTGTCGCACTACGAGCCGCTCGATTGGGTGAAGCGCGTCGGGACCTGAAGCGGGGGAGAGGCGGCCGCGCCTCGCGGCGGCCGCGAGGCCCCGCCGCCTCAGCCGGTCTTGGCGATGACCTGCTTGCAGACCACCTTGAGCGTGTCGAAGACGCCCTCACCGGTGATCGCGCTGGACTCCGTGACCGGCGACCCGGTGTGGTTGAGGAGCTCGTTCATGTCCTCGACCGAGAAGATGTCGCTGAGGTCGCGCTTGTTCATCTGGATGACGAACCCCAGCTTGCTGAGGTCGTCGCCCTGGCCCAGCAGATTGTCCCAGAGATTCAGATAGCTCTCCACGTTCTCGTCGAGGCGCGTGATCTGCGAATCGGCCACGAAGATCACCCCGTCGACGCCCTGCAGCACCAGCTTGCGGCTGGCGTTGTAGTAGCTCTGCCCCGGCACCGTGTAGAGGTGGAAACGCGTCTGCATGCCCTTGACCGTGCCCAGCGTGAGCGGCAGGAAGTCGAAGTAGAGGGTGCGCTCCTCCTCGGTGGCGATGCTCACCAGCTTGCCGCGTGCGTCTGGATTGATCTTGCGGTGGATGTACTGGAGGTTGGTCGTCTTGCCGCACAGGCCGCAGCCGTAGTAGACGATCTTGTAGTTGATCTCGCGAGCGGCGAAGTTGATCAGCGGCATGGGGAGGGCCTCAGCCGTCCTTGAAGAGGTCGTCCATGGCGTCGCCGGCGGCGCTCTCGAAGTCGACGTCCATGGCCGGCGGGTTCTCGTCCTCGGGGCCTTCGAAGATCTGGCGAAGCACCTCGATGGCGCGCTGCGTGTACAGCCGCACCTTGCCCACCTGTGTCTCACGCCCGAAGGTGACGATGAGCAGCACCTGGTCGGTGACCTGTGAGACGTGCAGGTTCAGCGACTTGCCCTCGTGGAAGAGCAGGGTGAACTCGTGCTCGTCGAGGATACTGGCGAGTTGCTGGGTGGCGGCGAACGAGCTCGCCGCGAGCGAAGCCAAGGAGAGTGTCTCGGGATGGTACGTATCAGAAGCCGTGGTGATGGGCTGGCCGGACGTGCTGATGAGGGCCAAGAAAGTCGAGCCCGAGACCTCCTTGAGCTTCAGCAGGAGTTCGTCGCAGCGGTCAAGCTGCCGGTCGTTGATCACGAGTCCCTTGCGTCGCGCCACGCACGCACCTCCAGGTCGCTACCGCCGGCTGCCCCGAAGCCCGGCAGCCAGCGAAGTATATACCAGGCGTGCGCCGTTGCTGCAGGAACAAGGCCCGGGGCTGCGAAGCTACCTGCAGGATGGTGACTCACACATGGGCTTGAAGGGCAGCCTCGACGAGCTGCCGCTGGCAGATCTCATCGAGATGACCTCGCTGGGCGGCAAGACCGGCCGTCTCATGCTCTTCCACGAAGAGGGCGCGGTGGCCGGCGAGCTCACCTTCCGCGAGGGCCGTCTGGCCGGCGCCGTGTGCGGCGCGCTCGTCGCCGAGAAGGCTTTCTACGCCCTGCTGGCTCTCAAAGAAGGCACCTTCGACTTCGACGCCACCGCCGAGCTCGGCGACGAGACCTGCAACCTACCGACCGCGTCGCTGCTCATGGAGGGCATGCGGCGCCTCGACGAGCTGCGCCGCTTGCGCGACGAGCTGCCGGCTACGGCGCGCGTGCGAGTGCGCGGTGGGGAGGCGCAGGACGAGATCGAGGCGCGTGTCTTGCGCCATCGTGGCCGGCGGGCGCGTGCCCTCGGCAAGATCGTCTCAGGCCTGCTCGTGGGCGGAGACGCCGACGAGTACGACGCCCTCAGGACTTTGCAGGGCCTGGCCTCGCGCGGGGTCATACATGTCGAGATTCCTCGTGGCGTCTCCCGAGCGAAACAGGACGACCAGGACGAGCCACCTCAACCTGAGCTTGAACGTTGAGGCTTGGTCGGGTACTATCTGCACCCCAGACGTCACGCACGCGGAGGAGATGTGCTATGGACGATATCGTCGACCTCGTCTCGCGATCGGACGAAGATCTGCGCGCTCTGGTCGTCGAGCTTGAGGCCGAGGAACTCGAGATCTCGCGCCGCCGGCGCCTGCTGCACGGCAAGCTCGACATCCTGCGTGCCGAGCTCGTGATGCGCCTCCAGCACAAACACAATCAGGGGGAGCCCGTCATCTCTGCCGACGACGTACAGCGGCTCTCGCGCATCCTCGCCGGCCTCGGGCCGGGGGACGACGAGCCGGCCGGCGAAGCCGCGCCGGCCGCCGAGGACCCTGAGGAGCGCTGAGGTGTTCTGCCCCGAGTGCGGCATCCGGAACTCGGA
>JAPLCL010000284.1 GCA_026392265.1 Actinomycetota bacterium | reverse complement strand
ACCCAGCAGCAGCCAGCGCTGCAGCGAGGTGATCGCCGAGTTGGTCCAGGGGAGCAACGAGATGAGCGCGACGATGGCCAGCAGAAGCGTGTGCACCATGCCCTTGAAGATGACCACCGACATGGCCTGCGAGCCGGTAAGGCCGCCGCGGCGCAGCATCACGATCTGGTAGGGGATCTCGAAGCCGCCGAAGGAGGTGGCGCCGCCGATGAGGTGTGACTCGAGCGCCGTGGAGACCACGGGGCGGCGCTCGATGTGCGGCTCGAAGACGCGCGCCAGAATGAGCAGCGACCAGGCGTCGGTGACGATGACCACGGCGACGCACAGCAAGGCCAGCACCAGTAAGACAGGCTGCACGGACGCGCGCTGCGCGTTGTGCACGTCGGTGACGATGTGCGGGTTGACGATGAGGATCACGGCGATGCCGACCCCGAGCCCGCCGGCCATGCCGAGCAGCAAACGCCACAGACTCGGCACGAGGAGCCGGCTCGGGGCGCTCGCGCCCTTCGGCGCGATGCCGGGGATCGGCGGCATCGCGTCGAGCGGCATCGTCTCCGCTCGTTCGACGGCGTCCATGTCGTCTGCGGGCAGGGATGTACGCTCCGCTGCTGCGTCCCGGCTTTCGCTCATCTGCTGGCCGCCCGCTTCAGGAGCTCGTGGTAGCGCTGGCCCACCACATCGGGCGTGTGCCTGGCCAGCGCCAGCGCGCGGCCGCGGGCGCCCATCTCGCGGCGGCGCTCGGGCGACATCCGCAGCAGCGCGGCGAGCGCCGCGGCCACTTGCTGGGCGGAGTCGCCGTCCACCACCATGCCCGTCTCGCCCTCCACCACGGCTTCGGGGGCGCCGCCGGAGCGGCCGGCGATCACCGGCAGGCCGGTGAGCGCAGCCTCCGCGAAGACGATGCCGAAGCCTTCCACCTCGAAGCCGCCCCAGCGCGTGCGGCACGGTGAGGCGAAGAGGTCGGCGGCTCGCAGCCAGTCGGTAACTGCGGAATCGACAAGGGCCCCCGTGAGATGCACGCGCTCGCCGACGCCGCGCCGCTGGGCGCGGTCGTAGAGGCGCGTGGCAAGGCGCCCTTCGCCGATGAGCGCCAGATGCAGGCGGGGGAACTCCCGGCGCAGCAGCCCCAGGGCGTCGATGAGCTTGTCCTGGCCCTTGCGCGGCACCAGGCGCCCGAGGCACACCGCGAGCTCGCCGTCGATGCCGAGGCGCCGGCGCAGCTGCTGCGACTCTTCGGCGATGGCCGGCACGAACCCAGTCACGTCGAGCGGCGGCCGCAGCACTTCGGCAGGCACCGTGCCGCGCACCTGCTGAGAGGCGGCGCGGGCGGTGTACTCGCTGACCGTGAGCAGCATCGAAGCATTGCTGAGCACGTGTCGCAGCAGGTTGTTGACACCGGGGATCGCGCCGGGCAGCGTGACCTCGGCGCCGCCCAGAAAGACGACATAGGGGAGCCCGCAGCGGTCCTTGAGCTGCGGGCCGAGCAGGCCCGCCGGGAGCGGGTGGCCGAGTTGAACGAGCTCGGCGCCCACCTTGGCGGCGAGCCCCGCCACGGTGCGAAACATGGCCGCCGTGGGCCAAAGCACGGAGGTGGAGGCGCGCACCACCGTGTATGGGTGCGTGGCGTCGAAGGCCGCCGCGTCGACATGTGCCGGCGCGAGGACGGTGACCTCGGAAGGATCGAGCGTACGGATGGCGCCCCAGTAGTACGACTGAGCCCCGCCGATGCGTGGGGGAAAGTCATTGGTGACGAAGAGCGTGCGTGGCGCCCGCTCGGCTGACATGCTCCCTGACAGGGCGCCCTCCTGCTGCCGTCGGTGTCCCACTTTACCATGCCTTCCGGCGCCGCCGGCGCCGGACAAAGAGCGGTAGCCGCGGCGCGCCTGCCTGCGGGCTTAGCGCGCGCCGCCCGCGCCGGCGGCCGGGAACGTCACGGTCACCGTGGTGCCCGCGCCGACCTCGCTGCGGATGGCAATGCTCCCGCCGCTGCGGCCCGCCAGCTCGCGGCAGACCCAGAGGCCGATGCCGAGGCCCGGCAGCGCAGCCTCCCGGGCAGCGGCGCCGCGAAACCCGAAGTCGAAGACGCGGACGAGCTCGTCGGCGGGGATGCCGCAGCCTTGGTCCTGCACGGCGAACGACACCGACGACGAGTCCGCCGAGGCGCTCACGTCGATGCGGATGACGCTCCCACTGCCGCTGTACAGGGCTGCATTGCCGAGCAGGTCGGCGGCGATCTGACGCACCTGCTCGCGGTCGGCCCAGGCGATCGCGCGCGGACCGGGAGCGTGTTCGACCTGGATGCGCGGCCCCTGCTGACCGCCGAGCCGCCGCTCGGCGAGGACCTCTTCGAGCGCCTC
>JAPLCL010000223.1 GCA_026392265.1 Actinomycetota bacterium | reverse complement strand
CCACCCCCAGGGTGGCGAGATTCCTGGCCAGGACGATGGCGTTGCTCTTGACGTGCTTGGCGATGCGGAAGGCGAAGATGAGGTCGCCCCATTCCTGTTCGGTGGGGTGGCGCTGCGTAGCCACCGTCATCTCGTCGCGCTCTTCGATGTCGCCGTCCCTGTCCTGCACGAGGATGCCGCCGATGACGCGCTTGTAGTCGAGCTCGCCGGGGTTGACCTGGCGCCGCTCCTCGTTGCGCAGGATGCGGATGTCGGCCTTTCTCGTGAGGATCTCGAGCGCCGCGTCGTCGTAGCCCGGCGCGAAGAGTACTTCTACGAACAGCTCCTTGAGACGCTCGGCCAAGGGTACGTCGACGGTGCGGTTGACGGCGATCACGGAGCCGAAGGCGCTCACGGGATCGCATTCGTAGGCCTTGTCGTAGGCCGCGGCCAGGTTCTCGGCAAGGGCGCAGCCGCACGGGTTATTGTGCTTGATGAGCGTGACGCAGGGCAGCGTGAACTCGTCGCAGATCTGCCGCGCCGCGTTGAGGTCGTAGAGGTTGTTGAAGCCGAGCTGCTTGCCGTGCAGCTGCGTCACCTGCGAGAGCAGGTGCTGGCGCAGGCCCACCTCGGCGTAGTAGGCGGCGCGCTGGTGCGGGTTCTCGCCGTACTTGAGCTCGAGGACCTTCTCGAAGTCGCGCATCACGTAGGCGGGGAAGTCGCCGTCGGCCTCGCTGAACCAATTGGCGATCACGAAGTCGTAGTGGGCCGTACGGTGGAACGCCTTGGTGGCGAGGTCGCGCAGCGTGTCGTGGCTGAGCTCGCCGCCGGACGCCCTCATCTCCTCAAGCAGCGCGTCGTAGTCGTCGTGGCTGGTAACGACGGCGACGCCGGCGTGGTTCTTGGCGGCGGCGCGGATCATCGAGGGGCCGCCGATGTCGATGTTCTCGATCACGACCTCGTCCTCGACGCCGCGCCTGCCAGCGACCTCTTCGAAGGGATAGAGGCTGCAGACGACCATGTCGATGGGTTCGATGCCGTGCTTCGCGATGGTCTCCATGTGCTCGGGCACGTCGCGGCGCGCGAGGATGCCGGCCATCAGCTTGGGATGCATGGTCTTGACGCGGCCGTCGAGCATCTCGGGGAAGCCGGTGACCTCTTCGACCAGCGTTACCGGGATGCCGGAGTCCTTGAGCAGCTGGGCGGTGCCGCCGGTGGAGATGACCTGAACGCCCAGGTCGGTGAGGCCTTTGGCGAACGACTCGAGGCCACTCTTGTTGAACACCGAGATAAGGGCTCTCTGGACCTTCACTGGCACGCTCCTTCACGTGGACTGGCCTCGGGGTGACGGCCGGCGCGCCACGCGCGGGCTCCCCTCGGGGCTAGCCTACAAGAAAGGCAACACCGGGTGAATAGGGCGGAGCGGCGCGAGCCGGCGCGCCGCGGCCCTCAGTCCGCTCCGGTCCTGCCGCGGCGGAGGTGGTGCACGGCCCAGATGACCAAGCCGGGCACCGCAGACGCCGCCACCGCGATCGCGAGTGCAAGCGCCAGGTAGTCCGTGACCCAGGGGACGTTGCCGAACAGATAGCCGGCGCCGAGAAAGACCGTTACCCAGAGTGCGGCGGCGACGGCCGCGAAGAAGAGCAGGCGGTGAAACTCCATGCGGGCCACTCCCGCGACGAACGGCGCCAGCGTGCGCACGATCGGCAGGAAACGTGCCAGGACGATCGCCATGCCGCCGTGGCGTTCGTAGAACTCGTGCGCCTTCTCGACGTGCTCCGGGCGCAGGTACTTTCGGGGCTTGCTCAGCAGATGGCGACCGACGAAGCGGCCGATGAGGTAGTTGCAGACGTCGCCGAGAAAGGCCGCCGCGAACAGGAGTGGGGCGAGGATGGCGATGTCGAGGATGTCCGCACCGGCCAGCGTACCGCTCGTGAGCAGCAGCGACTCGCCGGGCAGGAATGGCGTGACCACCAGCCCGGTCTCGGCGAAGATCGTCGCGAAGATGGCCGCGTAGGCCCAAGGGCCGAGCTGTGCGGCCAGCTCGGCCAGGTACACGTCCAGGTGCAGGACGTGGTCGATGAGCTGGTCGAACCCGCCCGTGGCGCTACTCCAGACCGGCGGCGGGGGCCCCCGTCTCGGTCGCCGCCGCCCGTTCGAGCAACCGGCGGGCGGTGAACACCGTGCGGTATCTGTCGTAGAGCACGGTGATCACCGTGAAAAGGAAGACGAAGAAGAGCATCAACGGCAGGGACGGACGGACGTCGATGACCCGCACCACTCGCTCCAGGTAGTCCATCGCGAACACGATCCCGAAGTTGACGGCGAACATGCCGGCCAACACGACGACCACCGAGCGCCCGGTGCGACTGCGCCGCGCCAGCCACTGGCTGACAACGGCGTTCACGACGACGAAGATGGCGACGAAGGCGAGCACTCGTGCGCTCCTCACGTCGTCGGGGAGCAGATACTGGGCGAAGATCACGCTGATGAGGCCGGTCAGGACGATCTTCTCCAGCAGCGCGAGGTCGAAGATCTTCTTGGTCGCCTTGACGGTGTGGTACAGCTCGAGGCCGCGGCACTCGGGCGGCAGCGGGTCGGCCCTGAGGCTGAGGCGGCGATCGCCGGGCGGCGCCTTGCGCGTGATGATCCACCAGCACACGGCGATGAGCACCGCGACGACGGCGATCGCGAGCACGAGTACCCACGGTCGATTG
>JAPLCL010000365.1 GCA_026392265.1 Actinomycetota bacterium | reverse complement strand
CGTGTTCAGCAAGATCGTCGCGCTGGTGCCCTACCTACCCGAAGAGCTCGAGATGGCGGCCGCCAACGTCGAGGACCCCGGGCCGCTCGCTTTTCTCATCGCCAGTACCATGCGCATCAAGGCCGCGGACAAGCAGGCCCTGCTCGAGGAGAGCGACGTCGAGAAGCGCATGCGCAAGCTCATCGGCATCCTCACGCGCGAGCTCGACGTGCTCGAACTGGGCTCCAAGATCCAGAGCGACGTGCGCAGCGAGATCGACAAGGGGCAGCGCGAGTACTTCCTGCGTCAGCAGATGCGCGCCATCCAGCAGGAGCTCGGCGAGACCAACGATCAGGAAGCCGAGATCACCGAGCTGCGCCAGAAGGTCGACGAGCTCAAGCTCCCGGAAGAGGCCGACAAGGCCGCCCGCCGGGAGCTAGACCGGCTCGCCAACATCTCGCCGCAAAGCGCCGAGTACCCCGTGATCCGCACCTACCTCGACTGGATCATCACGCTGCCGTGGAACGTGAGCAGCGACGACAACCTCGACGTGCCGCACGCTCGCGGGATCCTCGACCGTGACCACTACGACCTTGAGAAGGTCAAGGACCGTATCCTCGAGTTTCTCGCGGTGCGCAAGCTCAAGGCCGACCTGCACGGGCCGATCCTGTGCTTCGTCGGCCCGCCCGGCGTCGGCAAGACGAGCCTGGGACACAGCATCGCCGAGGCCATGGGCCGCAAGTTCGAGCGCATCAGCGTCGGCGGCGTGCGCGACGAGGCCGAGATCCGCGGGCACCGCCGCACGTACGTGGGCGCCATGCCCGGCATCATCATCCGCGCCATGCGCGACGCCGGCACCGACAACCCGCTGTTCATGATCGACGAGATCGACAAGACCGGCGCCGACTGGCGTGGCGACCCGTCGAGCGCCCTCCTTGAGGTGCTCGACCCGGAGCAGAACGTCACGTTCCGCGACCACTACATGGACCTGCCCTTCGACCTGAGCAAGGTGCTCTTCATCACCACGGCCAACCAGCTCGAGCCCATCCCGGCGCCGCTGCGCGACCGCATGGAGATCATCTTCCTCGCCGGGTACACCATCGAAGAGAAGCTGCACATCGCGCGCAACTACCTGGTGCCGCGGCAGATCGAGGCCAACGGCCTCAGGCGCACGCAGGTGACCGTTCGCGACGAGGCGATCGTCGAGATCATCTCGAGCTACACGCACGAAGCCGGGGTGCGCAACCTGGAGCGCGAGATCGGCAGCGTCTGCCGCAAGCTGGCGCGCGAGGTCGTCGAGGCTCCCAACGGCGCCCGCAAGCGCTTCACCGTCAACGTGAAGCGTGTCCACGACCTGCTGGGGCGGCCGCGGATCACCGCCGAGGTCAAGCGGCGCACCAGCGACCCGGGCGTTGCTACCGGCCTGGCCGTGACGCCGGTGGGCGGCGATATCCTCTTCATCGAGGCGACGGCCATGCCGGGAAGCGGCCATCTCACGGTCACCGGCCAGCTCGGCGACGTGATGAAGGAATCGGCCATGGCCGCCATGAGCTACGTGCG
>JAPLCL010000037.1 GCA_026392265.1 Actinomycetota bacterium | reverse complement strand
ACGAGATCCGCATCACGGTCAAGGACCTCGGCGACCACAGCGAGTCGCTCAAGAGGCTCACGCCGGGGACGCGCGTGGCCATCGAAGGCCCGTACGGCGCCTTCACCCACCACGCGCGTCACACCGATCGCGTGCTACTGGTCGCCGCCGGCGTCGGCGCCACGCCCGTCAGGGCGATGCTCGACGACCTGCCGCAGCACGTCGACGTGGTGACGATCCTGAGGGGAGCGAGCCGGCTCGACCTGGTGCTGCGCGACGAGATCACTCAGCTGGTGAGCGCGCGCGGCGGACGACTTCACGAAGTCGTGGGTCCGCGCGCGCCGGCCCAGCTCGACGCGCCGGCGCTGAACCGGCTTGTCCCCGACATCGCCCAGCGCGACGTGTACGTCTGCGGGCCGGGCGGCTTCATGCGGAGCTTGATCGACGCCGCCCGCTCCCTGGGCGTGCCACCGGCACGCATCCATCACGAGGACTTCGCCTTTTAGGCGAGTCGCAACGACTGCGTTACTCACGGAGGAACCATCATGAACCGCTCACCGCTCGTCGTCGCCGCCACCGTCGCAGGTTTGGCCCTCGCCCTGGGCTTCCGCCCCCACGCGACAGGCCCTACTTCCGCCTCGTCAGCCGGCCTGACGACGGGCAATGCCCACGTCTCCGGCGCGCAGACCGTGGTCGGCAGCGACCAGGCCCTTGCCGGCGGCCTCGGCGACATCCAGGTCAAGCTGACCGCCGCCAACGGCAAGATCGTCAGCGTCGGCATGGCGAAGATGAACCTGCACGGGCCGCAGTCCGCGCAGATCTCGAACAACGTGATCCCGCAGCTGCAGCAGCAGACGATGGCCTCCAACGGTGGTCCCATCCACGCTGTCTCCGGCGCCACCTATACCAGCAAGGCCTACGCCACGTCTCTGCAGGCCGCGCTGGATCAACTCAAGGGAGGATCCAATGCAGCGCTCGCAACAAGTAATGGGAACGGTAGTGTCCTTCAGCCTCCGAGAGGCGGAGAGAACGACGGCTGACGGCGCGGCGGTGCGTGACGTGGCCGCCGAAGCCGCCCTGGAGCGGGCGGAGGCCAAGCTCCGCTGGGTGGACGAGGTCTTCAGCACCTGGAAGCCGCAGAGCCCGGTGAGCCGCCTGCGGCGCGGCGAGATCGAGCTGGACGCCGCGCCGCCCGAGGTCGCCGAGGTGCTCGAGCTGTGTCGCACGGCGAGGGAAGTGTCGGAAGGCTGGTTTGACCCTTGGAGCATGCCCGGAGGGCTCGATCCGACGGGCCTCGTCAAGGGCTGGGCGGCCGAGCGCGCGCTTGACGAGTTCAAGATAGCCGGCGTGCCGGCGGCGATGATCAACGCCGGCGGCGACATCGCCGCCTACGGGCGGCCGGCGGCCGGCCGGCCCTGGCGGATCGGGATCCGCCATCCGCTGGCCGAAGACCGGCTGCTGCTGATGGTGGAGCTGGACGGTCCCGGCGCTGTCGCCACCTCCGGGACCTACGAACGCGGCGAGCACCTCATCGACCCGCACACGGGCGCGCCGGCCTACGGGCTCCTATCGGCGACCGTCGTCGGCCTCGATCTGGCGTTCGCTGACGCCCTCGCTACGGCCCTCTTCGTCTCCGGCGGCAGGCTGCTGGAGCGCATCAGCCGTCTGGCCGGCTACCACGGCTTCACCGTCTCGGGCGACGGGATCGTGCGCGCTACGCGCGGCCTGCCCGTCGCCCTCAAGACCGCGGCGTAGGCAGCGTGAGGGTCATGCTCGTCCCACTGCCCACCGTGGAGTCGGCCACGAGGTCGCCGCCCATGCGCCGCAGCGCCCAGCGCGCAATGGCCAGGCCCAGACCCGACCCCCCATGCTCTTGCGAGCGCGCGGGGTCGGCGCGGTAGAAGCGGTCGAAGATGTGTTCCAGGGCGCCGGGCGCGATGCCCTCGCCGTGATCGGTCACGGTCACCGACGACGTGCCGACCGCCGCGACTGCCTGCACCTCCACCGCGCCGCCCGGCAGCGAGTGCTCGAGCGCGTTCTTCACGACGTTGGCCAAGGCGCGCTGCGTGTGCCGCTCGTCGCCGGCGGCCGGCGCCGTGTCGGCGCCGCCTGCGCGTATCGTCACGCCACGGGCGGCGGCCACGCCCGCCAGCTTCTGCGCCGTCTCGCGAGCGAGAGCGGCCAGGTCGAAGCGCTCGTCCGCGAGCTGTTCCTGGTGGGCGTCGATGCGCGACAGTGTGAGCAGGTCCTCCACCATGCCGGTCATACGGTCGACCTCCTCGAGCCCGCTGCGCAGCACCGGCCCGGCCTCCTCGGCCAACAGTGGGTCACGGAGCGCCACCTGGAAATCGGTCTTCATGATGGTGAGCGGCGTGCGCAGCTCGTGCGAGGCGTCGGCGATGAAGCGCTTCTGAGCGGCCACGTTGTCGCGGATGGGCCGCAGTGTGCTGCGCGCGTAGAGCAGGCCACCGATGCCTACCACCAGGATGACGACACCGTCCACGGCGAGCAGACGCCAGCGAAACGTGCCCAGCGACCGCGTCACGAACTCCTGCTCCGTCTCGCCGGAAGTGAACGCGCCGCGCGCCGCCGTCTGCAGATCGCTGCGCACGTTGAGGTAGGTGATGACGCTCGAGGCCACCACCAGGATGATGACGATCCCGGCGAACAGCAGCGCCAGACGAAAGCGGGCGCGCGAGAAGACGTCTGGGCCGGCCGGATCAGCCACCGCCCGCCGGCTCCCCTTCCGCTGTGCGGAGCACGTAGCCGGCGCCGCGCAGCGTGTCGATGTGGCTGGGCACGCCGCGCCGGTCGAGCTTGCGGCGCAGGCGACCCACGTACACGTCCACGATGTTGGAGAAGGCGTCGTAGTCCTCGTCCCAGGCGTGATCGAGGATCCGGTCGCGCGTGAGCACCTGCCCGGGGTGGCGCATGAACAGCTCGAGCAGGCCGAACTCCTTGGCGCTGAGCGCCACCTCCTTGCCGCCACACACCACACGGCGTTGCGCCGGATCCAAGCTGAGATCGCCGACCACGAGGGTCGACGGCAGCGTCGCCGGCGGCCGGCGCAGCAGGGTGCGGATGCGCGCCAGAAGCTCGTCGAAATCGAACGGCTTCACCAGGTAGTCGTCGGCGCCGCCGTCCAGGCCGGTCACCTTGTCCGCGGTGGTGTCGCGGGCCGTCAGCATGAGCACGGGGAGTGCCAGCCCCCTTGCCCGCAGCCCGCGGCACAGAGTGAAGCCGTCCACGCCCGGCAGCATCACGTCGAGGAGCAAGAGGTCGTAGCGCGAGCCTTCGGCGTCGTCGCGCGCCGCCGCCAGGCGCTTGCGCGCGGCCTCGCCGTCATGCAACACGTCCACGGCGTAGCCTTCGGCCTCGAGGCCCTTCTTCAGCGACTGGGCAAGCTTGACGGCGTCTTCCACGATGAGGATACGCATGTGCGAGCCGGGCCTCCTCAGCCTTCCATTGTCCGCAGCTAGCCTTCCCCCTTTCCCGCTGAGGGAGTCATGCGCTCCTCCGGCAAGCGCACACCGTGGTGCCGGCCGCCGCGCACAGGACGCAGACGGCAAAGCGAGCGGCGGGGTACGGCTCCCCCTGCGCCGCTCAGGAGCTGCCGTAGCGCTCCTCGACGTGGTCCACCCAGGCGGACCGCTTCGCCAAGAGCGGTGTGGCCGCAACCTCGGCGCGCAGCCCCAGATTCGCCGGGGTGTACGTTTCGAGCATCTCGCGCAGCTTGCCGACGCGCTCCTGGAAGCCGAGCTGCGAGCGCGAGGCAGCGATCGCGCGCTTGTCGTCCCAAGGTCCGATGCTGATGAAGCGGCTGGGCTGCTGCTCGTCCTGCAGCAGCCGGGCGATGCCCGCGCCGGGCGCGTTGGCGGCCGTCCATTCGGCCAGCTCTCGCCAGCCGGCGACAAAGTCCTCTTCCCGTCCGGGCTTCACGATCCAGACTCCATAGCTGTAGGTCTGGGGCATCGTCGCCTTCCTTCTTCGCGCCCTGCCGTGCACTACTTGAGAGTGTTCCCTGGCAACGGCTGCCCAAGCGGGCTGCGGCGTTCATGCCGGCCGGTGCGCGGCCACTGCGGCGTGACCCTGAGCCGCTGAGCAAAGCAGGAGCCTCAAGTTCCGGCGCGAAGATGCCGATGCACCTTGTTCAGCCGGGCGTCCGGGAGTTGCGCGTGCGCGAGTCCATTCAGGCCAGACCGAGGCTCTTCCTCACCTTCGCCGGTGTCGACTTGGCACTGGCACGACCCGTGGCCGCGCAGCTGCGCGGCGCCGGCGGCGGCATCGTCCTCGACTACGCCGTGCCCAGCGAGCCGTTCGCGGCACAGAGGTCCGCGCTCATACGCGCGAGCCTCGCTCTGCGTCTCAAGCGCTGCGCCGCGACCGTCTGCCTGTTCGGCGCCGAGACCCTCGAGGATGACTGGGTGCGCTGGACACTGGCGGCTTCGAAGCAGCTCCGCCACCCCTTGATCGGCGCGCCGTTCGCCGGCGCAGCCTCGGGCGGCGTCGCCGACCTGCTGGCGTCGATCGGGGCGGAGATCGTGCCGCTGCGTGGCGAAGCCATCGCCCAGCGGCTGGCCCGCCGCCCCGTACTGCAGCGCACCGAACCACTGACGGCCGAGGGTCTCGCCAGCACTCTGCGACTGATGAAGCACCCGCTGCGCTAGCGGCCTGAGCCCGATGCCAGGCGCCGATATCCTGATCTACTCCAAGCAGTGGTGCCCGTACTGCGCCAAGGCGAAGGCGCTCCTGCGCGCCAAGGGCCTCGAGTGGCGCGAGCTGGACGTGACGTTCGACGAGCGCCTGCAGCAGGAGATGGTCGAGCGCTCCGGCCGCCGCAGCGTGCCCGAGATCTTCCTCGGTGGCGAGCTCGTAGGCGGCTACGACGACCTCGCGCTGCTCAACGCCACCGGCGAGCTCGACCGGCGGCTCGGCCGGGAGCCGGTCGAGCTCAAGACGCTCTACGACGTGGCGATCGTGGGCGGCGGGCCCGCCGGCCTCGCCGCCGCCATGTACGCGGCGCGTAAGAACCTCAGCACGATCATCGTCGCCATGGACATCGGCGGGCAGCTCGGCACCACGCGAGACGTCGCCAACTACCCCGGCTACGAGCTCATCACGGGCCCCGACCTGGTACAGAAGTTCTTTGCTCAAGCCTCGCAGTACGGCGTCGAGCAGCTCATCGGCGAGCAGGTGGTGGGCGTGCGCGTCGACGGGCGCAGCAAGGTCCTGGAGCTCGAGTCGCGGCGCGAGGTGGCGGCGCGCACCGTGATCGTCGCCAGCGGCGTGCAGAAGCGTCATCTGCGCATCCCCGGCGAGAAGGAGCTCACCGGACGCGGCGTTGTCTACTGCTCCACCTGCGACGGGCCGCTGTTCAAGGGCCTCGACATCGCCGTCGTGGGCGGCGGCAACTCGGCCCTCGAGGCGGCCCTCGAGATGGACGGCATCGCACGAAAGGTGCACCTTGTGGCGCGCAGCGGGCTCGCCGGAGACCAGGTCCTGGAGGACAAGATCGCCACGGCATCAGGCGTGGAGGTGCTCCCCCACCACGAGCCCGTGGAGATCCTTGGCGCAGACGCGGTCGAGGCCCTCACGGTGCTCGACCGCGAGGCGGGGAGCACCGCGAAGCTCGCCGTGCAGGGCGTCTTCGTGGAGATCGGCCTCTTCCCCAACACCGCCTTCGCCCTCGACCTCGTGGACACCAACGAACGCGGCGAGATCGTCGTCGACAGCCACTGCCGCACCGGCGTGCGCGGCGTGTTCGCCGCCGGCGACTGCACCGACACGCACGACAAGCAGATCGTGATCTCAGTCGGTGAGGGCGCCAAGGCGGCGCTGGCGGCGTTCGAGTACCTCGTCGCGCAGTTCTGAGGCGAGCGCGCCTACGAGGCCGAGGGTGACCCCTGCTGCGTCAAGCCCGGCACACGGCCGGGCTTCAAGGGGCTCAGGTGTACTTCGGCGTGAACCACGTGGCCGCGGCCAAAGTGACGCCGCGGTAGACGGCCTTGGCCTTCACGATGACCTTCACGCCGTCGGGAGACATGTCGGGGGTCGGCGTGATCTGGACCCGCGCCGCCCCCTGCGCGTCGGTCGTCGCTTGCCGGTGCACGGCGCCGGATTTGAGCTTGAACGAGAACGTGACCTTGACGCCCTTCACGCCCTGCCCGCTGCCGTCCTTTAGACGCGCCCTCAGCCACATGGGGTTGCCGCACGGGGCGTGCGTCGAGACGCCGGCGCTGAGACTGGGCGCGCCGGCGCGTGTCTGCGCGGCACGGGCCGGCCGGTCGCCCGCGAGGGCGACGACGCCGGCGCACAAGGCCAGCGCCGCGAGTGCGACGACAGCAGCGCCGCGGACGACCCCGCATCGAAGTCTCATGGTTCCTCCTCCGCCGCCAGCGCCAGAACGACCCTGTCCCGGCCCTGCTCCTTGGCAGTGTACAACGCGTCGTCGGCGCGAGCGATGAGGCGGTCGGCCGACTCGCGGCCGCGCACGGCGCCGCCGAGGCTCACCGTGACGGCGAGCTCATGCCCATCCACGACGATCGCCGCACACGCGATCGCGCGGCGAACGCGCTCGAGCACGTCTCGCAGCTCCACTTCATCGGAGCCCGGGACGAGCACGAGGAACTCCTCACCGCCGAAGCGGCCGAAACTGTCGTAGGGCCGCATGACGCCGAGGACGCTGTGCACGATCTCACAGAGCACCGCGTCACCGGCGGCATGGCCGTAGGTATCGTTGACGAGCTTGAAGTGGTCGATGTCGAGCATGCCAACACCGAGCGGGCTTCCCTCACGCGCCACCCGCTCGGCCTCCCGCTCGAGCTCATTGACGATGGCGCCGCGGTTCAGCACCACGGTAAGGGAGTCGATGCGGGCGAGGCGCTCCG
>JAPLCL010000234.1 GCA_026392265.1 Actinomycetota bacterium | reverse complement strand
TCGAGCTTCTTCTTGGCCTCTTCGGCGTCGTCCTTGGTGACGGCTTCCTTGATGGCGCTGGGCACGCCCTCGACCACGTCCTTGGCCTCCTTGAGGCCGAGACCGGTGAGCGCGCGCACGACCTTGATGACCTGGATCTTCTGGTCGCCGAAAGCGGTGAGCATCACGTCGAACTGGGTCTGCTCCTCGACGGCCTCGGCCGGGGCGGCGGCCGGGGCGGCGGCCACGGGGGCTGCGGCGCTCACGCCGAACTCTTCTTCGAGCGCCTTGACCATCGCGCTGAGCTCGAGCACGGTCATGGACTTGATGGCCTCGATGAGCTGATCCTTCGTAAGGGTCTTGTCTGCCATTGTCACTTCACCTCGCGTAGGGCTGGAAAGCCTTGCTGGACATGATCATACGGGCGACGGCTTACGCCTCGTCGGCCGCGGCCCGCTGCTGGGCCACCTGATTGAGCGCACGTACGAAGCCGCTCACCGTACCCTGGAGCACGGTGACCAAGCCCGTCATGGGCGCGGCCATTGTGGCGACCAGCTGAGCGATGAGGGCATCGCGCGGCGGCAGGCTGGCCAGCACCTTGATGCCGGCCGGGTCGATGAAGCTCGACTCGAGCAGGCCGCCACGCACCACGAGCTGCGGGTGCGTCTTGGCGAAGTCGGCCAGAGCCTTGGCGGCGGCGACGACGTCGTCGCCGCAGAACGTGACCGCAGTGGGGCCGCTGAGCATGTCCTTGACGGCCGCGCGGCCGGCGCGGTCGGCGGCGATGCTGCCCAGCGTGTTCTTGACCACCATGAAGCTCGCGCCGCTCTCGCGCAGCTTGTCGCGGAGTTGCGTGAGCTCGGCCACCTTGAGGCCGCGGTAGTCGCTGACGAACACGTTTTCCGTGTCGGTCAGCAGCTGCGCCACCTCGGCGATCACAGCTTCTTTCTCGTTTCTCAGCATATCGACCTCTCAGTCGCAAACAAAAACCCGCTCCCGAAGCGGAAGCGGGCACAGGCGACAGCTCTGGCTCGTCTCGCCTCGGGTGGCGGACCCGTGTGGATCCCTTCGGCTCCCGGAGGAGCACCGACCTTCATCGGCCGCGGCGTAGTGGCACCGCGAAGCGGCAGTATATGTCGGAGACGGGCGCGGCCGCAACTGCGGGCGGCCGCGCCCGGTCTTCTTGGGCTCAGCCCTCGAGCAGATCCTTCGTGCGCGCGGGGTCGAGCGCGACGCTGGGGCTCATGGTAGCGGCGATGTTGACGCTCTTGATGTACTTGCCTTTGGCGGCGGCGGGCTTGGCGCGCACGATCTCGCCGAGCACGGCACTGTAGTTCTCGATGAGCTGCTCCTCGGTGAACGACTTCTTGCCGATGCTCAGGTGAACGATGCCCGTACGGTCGGTGCGGTACTCGATCTTGCCGCCCTTGGCGTCGGCGACCGCCTTGCCGACGTCGAAGGTCACGGTGCCCGACTTGGGGTTCGGCATGAGGCCACGCGGACCGAGGATACGGCCGAGCTTGCCGACGGTGCCCATCATGTCGGGCGTAGCGATGGCGATGTCGAAGTCGAAGACGCCCGCCTGGATCTGCTTGGCGAGATCGTCGGTGCCGACGATGTCGGCGCCGGCCTCCTGCGCCTCACGGGCCTTGTCGCCCTCGGCGAACACGGCGACGCGCATCTCCTTGCCGGTGCCGTGGGGCAGCACCGTAGTGCCGCGCACGATCTGGTCGGCGTGGCGCACGTCGACGCCGAGGCGGAAGTGGACCTCGACGGTCTCGTCGAACTTGGCGCCCGGCAGCGACTTGAGCAGGCGCATGCCTTCGAGAGGCGTGTACAGCCGACCGGGCTCGATGAAGCCCTTGGCGGCAGTGTAGTTGCGGCCTTGCTTGGCCATTGGCGTACCTCCTGTGGTGCAGACGGCGCCCGGGCGCCTCCCACATCGGCGGCCGGGCGGTGCGCCCGGCCTTATCGGTGACTACAGTCGCGGTCGGGCTACGCCGCCCCGCGACGATGACCCGCCTGCGGCGAT
>JAPLCL010000268.1 GCA_026392265.1 Actinomycetota bacterium | reverse complement strand
GCGCCACGGCGCCCGCCCGCCCGCGCCTGCGCGTCGCGCCGCGCGCGCTGCCGCAGGCCCCCGCGCGCGGCAGGCCGCAGGACGGGAGAGGGCGTAAGTGTCGCGCAACCGCTTCATCGCGCTCTCGATCGTCACCGACGCCGTACTGGTCAACGTCGGCTTCGTGCTCGCCTTCCTCCTGCGCTTCGAAGGCCGCCTGCCGTCGTTCAACTTCCAGGCCTACCTCGTGCTGGCGCCGCTGCTCACGTTGCTGTACCTGGGCGGGGCTTGGACCTACGGCCTCTACGACCCCGAGCGTGCCGACACCGCCTGGGCCGTGGTCCGCGGCGCCGTGGCCGCAGTGACGGTCGGCACGCTCCTCACCGCCGCCATCGCCTTCTTCGGCGGCGCGCGCACGGCTTCGTTCGCACGCTCCACGATCCTGCTCGCCTGGGCCATCGACCTTGCGCTGCTCACGGGCTGGCGGCTCGCCTTCCTGCGTCTGGCACGCGTGAGCTGGCCGGAGCAGCGCGTACTGATCGTCGGTACGGGCGCGGCGTCGGTCGAGCTCGCCCAGAAGGTGTCGCAGCGCGACCGCTGGGGCTGGACGGTGACCGGCCTGATCGACGCGAGCACCGACCCAGGCCACACGCCGCCGGCCTCTGCCGGCGGCTTCCCTGTCCTCGGCGGCGCCCACGACGTGGCGCGCATCGCCGGCGAGCACCGCGCCAACCGCGTCATCGTCGTCAGCCCCATCGCCTTGCGCGAGCTCGTGGAATCACTGGTGCTCGCCGACGAGGCCAACGTGCGCGTCGACGTGGTGCCCGAGCTCTACGAGATCTTCATCGGCTCCGTCGACGCCATCGTCGGGGACGTGCCGCTCATGGAGATCACGCACGCCTCGGTACCCCGGTACTACGCCGCCGCCAAGCGCCTGATCGTCGTGCTGGTCGCCCTCGTCGGCCTTGTCGTGACCAGCCTACTTCTGCTGGCGGCGGTGATCGCCATCGCCATCGACGACGGTTTCCCGGTGTTCTTCTCCCAGGAGCGTGTCGGGCGGAGGATGAAGCCCTTCCGCATGCACAAGCTGCGCACTATGGTGAAGGATGCCGAAGAGGCCTGCGGCCCGGTGCTCGCCGAGGAGAACGACGCGCGTATCACCGCCGTCGGCGGCTTCTTGCGCAGGTACCGCATCGACGAGATCCCTCAGCTTGTCAACATCCTCAAGGGTGAGATGAGCTTTGTGGGCCCGCGGCCCGAGCGCTCCTTCTTTGTGGAGCAGTACATCGCCGAGACGCCGGGCTACGGCGAACGTTTCAACGTCAAGCCGGGAGTCACCGGTCTCGCCCAGGTCAGCAGCGGCTACGCGACCACGCCGGAGCGCAAGCTCAAGTACGACCTCATCTACATGTATCATCAGACCCTGGCCATGGACGCACAGGTCGTGGCCGAGACCCTGCGCGTCGTGTTGACCGGCCGCGGATCCAGATAGGGGAGCGGGCGCTTGGCAAAGGCCAACAAGGACCAGCGAGCCGCGCGGCGTCAGGCGGCCCGCAAGCAGGCGGCCCGCAAGCCGGCGGCGGGCAAGAAGGCGGCGTCCAAGACGCCGCCCAAGGCGCCGGCCAAGGCGGCGTCCAAGACGCCGCCGAAGTCGGAGTCCAAGCCGGCGGCGCGCCCGGGCGCGTCCGCCGAGGCGTCCGCCGACGCCATGAGCGCTGCCCGCCGCGTCGCCTGGTGGGCTCTGGTGGCCATGGTCTTCCTGGTCCCGGTGGCGATGAGCAATCTCACCTTCCTGGGCTTCCGCTTGCCGATCACCTACGACGA
>JAPLCL010000042.1 GCA_026392265.1 Actinomycetota bacterium | reverse complement strand
GCACGCGGAGGCTGCGCCTCGCGCTCGCCGCCGCGGCGCTGGCCGCGGTCGCCGCCGCGGCCGTCCTCTTTGTCCTGCCGCGCGCGCCCGGCCCCGAGACCGTCAGTGCCGCCGAGGTCCTGAAGCGCGCCCTCAGCGCCTACTCATCTGGTCGCACCTGGCAGAGCGACGTGGTGATGAAGGTCGCGCACTGGAACATGTCTGCGGGGACCCATCACTACGACGTCACCCGGTATCATCTGGTCCGCAGCGCGGACGGCAGCTACCGCGTGACGCAGCTCGGGCGGACGCAGCACGGCGGGGCGGGGCCGGCGACGAGCCGGCGCGTGACGGGCGACCAGGTCTACGACGCCTCGACCGGCGTGTTGCTCCGCTACAGGCCCGGAAGGGGGCTGGTCGTGGTGAAGGACTACCCACTCGGGCCGCCGGACCGCTGGGCAAGCCCGCTCACCGGCGTCGATTTCGGCGCCACCGGACGCGCCTTGCAGGCCGCCGGCGCGTTCCAGCTCGAAGAGACGGTGATCGACGGCAGGCCGGCCTGGACCTCGACCTGTTCCCAGATCGCGGTGGCGCTCCCCTCGGGCTCCACCGAGGACGAGGGCTGGCCCACGTACAAGGTCACCACGGACAAACAGACCTGGCTCCCCGTCCGAATCCAGCTGATTGAGCAGGGCGTCCTCAGAGCCGAAGTCCGCTACCTGAACGTGCGCGTCAACGAGCCGCTTCCCAAGGATGCGTTCACGCTGCGGTCGCTGCCGGGACTGAGCAGCAGACACCTCGACCGGGGCTTCCGGCGCGTCACCCTGGGCGAGGCACGCGCCATCGCGGCCGTCACGCCGCTCGTGCCCGGCTTCGTGCCGAGCGGCTACGAGTTGGCGCACGTGGCCGTCGCGCATCGCGCACTGACCGCCAACCATCTGGTCAGAGCACGGCATGTCTTCGAGCTGCAGTACACGCACGGCTTTGACGCTCTGACCGTCTCCACACGGAACGTCGTCAGCGCGTACTTCTCCGCGGACGACGATCCCGTCGACACCTATGGCTCCGCGTTCGCGGACCTGACGAGGACCGAAGCCAGGCTCACGTCCGGCGCCTTCGCCGGCGTGCCGGCGCACATAGCACTGGCGACACAATCCTCCGCGCCTCATCTCTGGGCCGTCAAGGACGGAGTCCTGCTGACGATCGCCGGCGGCGCGACCGCCGAGGAGCTTCTCGCCATCGCGAACTCGTTGCAGGTCTACCCCGGCGCGGCGGTCTAGAGGCGCCCACGTCGATCAGTGGCTCAGGTCTCACGTCGTGCTCCCAGACTCCAAGCGCTGGACCCCCGGCATCTTCCACGGCGTCAGCCCTGCCCATCTGCAGGCCTATCTCGACGAGTACCACCAACGGCTCAACCGCCGCGGGCAGCGCGAGGACATCTTCCGGCGCCTGCTCGATCGCTGCTTGCTGTGCGGCGCCCCAGCGCCCTGTTCCCTGCTCACGAGCAACTGAGCGAAGGAGATGGTCATGTGCCGGCATTCCTGCCGACATGCTGGGCGGGTTCCCCATGTGCGGTCTCGATACATGCTTGACAGCGTGGCGCCGGTAGGTACCCGGCAGTCCGGGGGGCGGCTCCGGTAGCCGGGCGAAAGTGATTCTGGAGGCGCCGTCTGGGCAAACGGTCACAGCCGTTGCCCCGCGCTGTGGGGTGGCGCTACAGATGGTGCACGCCTTGCTGCGACTTCACCACAGAGTAGCTTGAGCCCTGTGGGGAAGAGACCATTGACTGAACGTTTGGACTTCTATATCGTACAAATGTTCGGCTCGCAAGAGCGGAGCGGAGCCACCGCGGATGCCGGCGGCGAGGGGGGGTGTGGCTGGATCAAACCAGTGGAGTGTGTAGCCGATCTCATGGTCGTCGAACCGAATCACACATCTGGAGGTCCCAACGTGAAACGTCTCACCCACTCATTGTCTTTGGCAGTCGCGCTCATCATCCTCGGGAGCGTGTTGAGTCTCTTCTTGGCAGCATGTGGCTCCTCGGACAGCAGTTCGTCCGCCAGTCCGGCCGCCACCGCGTCCGGCGCTCCAGCCTCGGGCGCGGCCGCGCTGCTGCCCGAAAGCATCAAGTCGTCGGGCGTCCTCCGAGTCGGCTCCAGCTACACGAGCCCGCCGCTCGAGTACCTGCCCGAGAACTCGACCACCCCTGAGGGTCTGGATATCGATCTGATGGAGGGCATCGCAACGACCCTCGGCGTCAAGACCGCATGGACGAACATGAACTGGGACGGTCTTCGACCGGCACTCCAGACCGGCCGTTTTGACACGGTCATCGCCTCGATGGGCGACTTCACCGATCGTCAGGAACAAGTGACATTCGTCGACTATCTGACCGTCGGCGAGGGCGTACTCGTAGCCAAGGCCAACGAGGCGGCA
>JAPLCL010000326.1 GCA_026392265.1 Actinomycetota bacterium | reverse complement strand
ACGGCGGCCTCGGCCACCTTGGGATAGCTGACCAGGGCGCCTTCGACGTCGGACGTGCCGATGCGGTGCCCGGAGACGTTGAGGACGTCGTCGATACGGCCCTTGAGCCAGTGATCGCCGTCGGCGTCGATCGCACAACCGTCACCGGTGGTGAAGACGCCCTTGAACATCGAGAAATACACTTCCTTGAAGCGCTGGCCGTCGAGGTCACCCCACGTGCCGCGGATCATGCCGGGCCACGGCGCGGTGATGACGAGATGCCCGTCCTCGCCGACAGCGGCGGGGGTGCCGTCGTCTTTGAGCACCGCGGTCTGCACGCCGAAGAAGAGTGTGGAGGCGCCCGGCAGCGGCGTGACCATGAGGCCGCCGGTCTCGGTCTGCCACCAGGTGTCGCACAGCGGGATGCGGCCCTTGCCGATCTTCTCGTAGTACCAGAGCCAGCTGTTGGCGTCGATCGGCTCGCCGACCGAGCCCATGACGCGCAGGCTCTTCATCTCGTGCTTGTCGGGCCACTCGTCGCCCTGGCCGATGAGGCTGCGGATGACGGTCGGGGCCGTGTAGACGGTGGTCGCCTTGTGCTTCTCGACGACCTGCCAGTAGCGGTCCGGCTCCGGATACGTGGGCAGACCCTCATAGAGGAGGCTGGTGGCGCCGCACGCCAGGGGGCCGTACACGATGTAGCTGTGACCGGTGATCCAGCCGATGTCGGCGGTGCAGAAGTGGATGTCGTCGTCGTGCAGGTCGAACACGTACTTGGCCGTGTCGTGCACGTACAGCAGGTAGCCGCCGGTGCTGTGGAGCACGCCCTTGGGCGTGCCCGTGGAGCCGGAGGTGTAGAGGATGAAGAGCGGGTGCTCGGCGTCTACGGGCACCGGCGGGCACTCGGCCGTGATGTCGGCGGCCGCGATCTCGTCGTGGTACCAGGCGTCGCGGCCCTCGACCATCGGCACGTCGCCGTCGACGCGTTTGACGACGATGACCTTCTCGACGGTCGTCTCGCCGTTGAGGGCGATGTCGGCGTTGGTCTTGCTGGCGGTGTTCTTCTTGCCGCGCCAGCCCTTGTCGGCGCATACGAGGACCTTGGCGCCGCAGTTGTCGATGCGCGCCTTGAGGGCCTCGGCGCTGAAGCCGCCGAACACGACCATGTGGATGGCGCCGAGGCGCGCGCAGGCCAGCAGCACGACCGGCAGCTCGGCGATCATCGGCAGGTAGACGGCGACGCGGTCGCCCTTCTTCACGCCGTGCTTCTTGAGCACGTTGGCGAAGCGGCTGACCTCGTCGAGGAGCTCCTTGTAGGTCTTCGTGCTGGTGTCGCCAGGGTCGCCTTCGAAGATGATGGCGGGCTTGTCGCCCTTACCGGCCTCAACGTGCCGGTCGAGGCAGTTGTAGCTCGCGTTGAGCTCGCCGCCCTGGAACCATTTGATGCTCGGCGTGGGAGCGAAGCTCCACTCCAAGACCTTGTCCCACGGCTTCGTCCAGACCAGCGCATCCTCGGCACGCTCGGCCCAGTACCCCTCGGGGTCCTCGATGGAACGCTTGTACGCGGCCTCGTACTCGGCCTCGCTCCTAAAGTAGGCGTTCTTCGAGAACTCGGGCGACGGTGGGAAAAGCTTTGGTTCGTCAGCCACCCTGTTCACCTCCAATGGACCTTTCGCAGGTCCGTTTGCTGAATGGACTCTCCCGCGCCGGTGCCCGTCGGTGGAGCGTGGGGGGCTCGTCCGCAGCCGGCGGGCGACCAGGGTTCCGCGCGGCGGGACCAGCCAGCGGTGTGTCCGCAGTCATCGTTCCGGTGCGCCCTTTGGTCCGGGACCACGAGGGCTGGACGACGGCAACGTGCACTTCGCTCCTTGGGCTAGGCCAGTCGCTGACACTAGCGAGAACGGGGCGGGAAAGCAAGCCGCCGGGGAGAGGTCTATCGGGATGGATGAGCGGGTCCGCAGGGGGTGGCAGATGGGGCATGGTGGGCGATGTTGGGCTTGAACCAACGACCTCCCGCGTGTGAGGCGGGCGCTCTCCCGCTGAGCTAATCGCCCACGGGTGCGGGGCCGGAGTGCCTGTGGCACGCCCCCGCGGGAGGCCGAGGATACCACAGGCGCCGT
>JAPLCL010000255.1 GCA_026392265.1 Actinomycetota bacterium | reverse complement strand
GTCGTCGGCCACGGCCGTGTCGTCCTCGCAGTCCTCGAGCAGCAGATTGGCATGCAACAGCAGGATGCCCAGGGGATTGTTGACCTCGTGGGCGATGCCGGCGGCGAGCTGGCCCATGCTGGCGAGCTTCTCGCTCTTGACCAGGGCCTCCTTGGTGGTCTCGAGCGAGTCGTTGGACTCCTGCAGCTCGTCGACCGTCTTGCGCAGCTCCTCGACGGCGTAGGGCAGGCACATCTCGACCTCGGCGAGGCCCTGCCAGATAGCCACCGCGTGGTCGCGGCAGCTCATGTAGCCACAGGCGCCGCAGTCGAGCTCGTCCTCGGCGGACGTCTTGTTCATGCGCGCCAGGATCTCGCGCAGCTCATCGGGCGTCGGCATGTCGTCGAAGCGCTGGTCGAACGGTGCGAAGGTGCGCGAAAGGTCGATGTCCGCGTACTCGGCTGCTTCCTCCTCCCAGGCCGCCTGGTCGAATGAAGCCCGGCGGGAGCGTGTCTCGCGGCTGACGTCCGCACGGCGCTTGAACACCGGCGCCTCGCAGCTGAAGCCGGCGCCCATGATGCAGCCTTCGCAGCAGAGGATGTCGAGCAAGCGGGCCTCGGTCTCGCCGTGCTCGAACTCGGTGATGGCGTCGGCGAGGTTGGCGCGCCCGTCGGCGGTGACGATGTCGCCGGTCAGAAGGTCCTCGTCGAGGTCGGCGGCCTGCAGCATGCCGCCCGTGATGGGGAAGAGGGCGCCGAGGCCGCTGTGCGGGGCGTCGAAGTCGTCGTCGCTCGTGGGCCGCTCGGCCAGGCTGATGCCTCGGGCTTCGAACAGGGCGCGCAGCTCGACGAACGTGAGCGCGGCGTCGACCTCGCCTTCGAACTGCTCGTACTGCGCCTCGCCTTTCTTGGCGATGCACGGACCGATGAAGGCGATCTTCGCCTCGGGGCCGTACTTGGCGTGCAGCACGCGAGCGATGGCGAGCATCGGCGAGACGATGGGGGCAAGGCGGTCGAGCAGATCCGGGTGGTATTTGCGCGTGTAGCTCACGACGGCGGGGCAGGTCGTGGCCACCCAGCGCCGGCGGTCGCGCTCGAGCAGCCGCGTGTATTCCGCAGCCACCAGGTCGGCGCCGAAGCCGACCTCGTGGACGTAGGTGAAGCCGAGCTTGCGGAGGGCAGCGACCAGCGTGGAGGTCTCGCAGTCGGTGAACTCCGCCGGGTAGCTGGGAGCGACGATCGCCGCCGCCGGCGCCGGGCCGGCGAGAAGGCGCTCGGTGTCTTCGATACCGCTGAGGACCTGTTTGGCGTTCTGGCTGCACACCGTGACGCAGTTGCCGCAGCCGATGCAGCGCGTCTGGATGACGCTCGCCTGGCCGTCGAGGATCTGGATGGCCTTGGCGGGGCACTCGCGCACGCACGTATAGCACGTGCGGCACTTCTCGCGGATGGTCGTGACGAGCTGCTGGTGGGCGACGCGGTCGTCGTTCATGGGCGGTCCGGAGGCGGCGGGAGCGTCAGCCACCGCGCGCGAGGAGCTCCTTGACCTTCGCCAGCAGCGCCTGGGCGTCGATGGGCTTGTCGAAGTAGGCATCGACGTTCATCTTGGCGAGGTCCTCGTCTGTCTCGGGGCGGAAGTTGAGGCCGAGCTGGCTGCTGACCGACGTGGAGATGATGATCGGCACGGCGGCGGTGCGCGGGTCGCTCTTGAGCTGCGCCGAAAAGGCGAAGCCAGCGTCGACGCTGGTCATCATGAGGTCGGTGATCACCAGGTCGGGGATCTGGTCGGCGATGCGCTGCTGCGCCTCCGCCGGGTTGGTGGCCGTGACCACGCCGTAGCCCGCGCCCTCGAGGATGAAGCGATTGATCTCGAGGAAGTCGTAGTCGTCGTCGACGATGAGTATGAGTGTGTGCTCAGCGGTCATGGTCTGCCTTCAGTATAGCGGCCGGGGCGGAGCGCTCGCGAGCGCTCCGCCCCGGCCCGCGTCTCAGACGCGGTCGTGCGCGAAGTAGTGCGTGTGGAGCAGGTGATGAGAGATCTCGCCGCAGGGCGCCCCGAGATACTCCTCATAGAGCGCGCAGACGGCCGGGTTCTCGTGCGACTTGCGGATCTCGCGGCCCTCGTCCTCGCGGTAGATGGCGGCGATGCGCGCCTTGCGCACCTCGTTGGTCGTGAAGCGCGGCTGGCCGCCGCCGCCGATGCAGCCGCCGGGGCAGGTCATGACCTCGACGAAGTGGTACTCGGCCTCGCCGCTCTTGATCTGATCGATGACCTTCTGCGCGTTACCGAGCCCGTGGGCCACGGCCACCTTGAGATCGGCGCCCTCGAGGAACGCCCAATCGCCCTTGGCGCCCTCGACCTTGACGGTCGCGACCTTCACGCCTTCGAGGCCCTCGACGGGCTCGACGTGCAGGTTGGGGAAGGGGAACGGCGTCTGCGTGACGATCTCCCACGCCGTGCGCAGGGCCGCCTCCATGACGCCGCCGGTGTTGGCGAAGATGTCGGCGGCGCCGGTGCTGATGCCCAGGGGCGCGTCCATCTCCTCGTCGGCCAGACTGCGGAAGTCGATGCCGGCCTGCGTGATCAGGGCGCCGAGCTCACGGGTGGTGAGCACGATGTCCACGTCCTGCACGCCGCTGTCGTTCATCTCCGGGCGCGCCGCCTCGTACTTCTTGGCGGTGCAGGGCATGACCGAGACGACGATCATGTCCTCGGGCTTCACGCCGATCTTCTCGGCGTAGTAGGTCTTGGCGATCGCCCCGAACATCTGCTGCGGGCTCTTGCAGGTGCTCAGGTTGGCGAGCATGTCGGGGTTGAAATGTTCCATGTAGTTGATCCAGCCCGGCGAGCAGCTGGAGAACTGCGGCAGAGCCACCTGCTCGCCGTCGACGAGGGCCTTCTTGAGGCGCACGAGCAGCTCCGTGCCTTCCTCCATGATGGTGAGGTCGGCGGTGAAGTCGGTGTCGAACACGCCGTTGAAGCCGAGGCGGCGGA
>JAPLCL010000133.1 GCA_026392265.1 Actinomycetota bacterium | reverse complement strand
CTCGGATTCGAGCTGGCGGGCGATGGCGTCCTTGCCGGCCAGCTCGCACGACACGGTGCGACAGAGGCGCACGACGAACTCGCCCTGGGCGGTGGGGCTCAAAAAGGCGTAGAAGGTCGCGACGCTGTAGACCTCCACCGGATGGATATCGAGCAGGTCGGCGACGATCTGCATGGCATCGGTGTCGATGCCATGGTGGTTTCTCTTGACATCTTGCAGTATCGGGATGAGCGAGCTCCGGCCCGGACCCAGTTTGTCGACCAGGGCCGTGACATCGGCGCGGAGCTGCTCCTGTTGCGTGACGAGCATCGGTATCCTTCCTTACGGGAGCAGCTTCTTGACCTTGGCGATGAGCGTTTGCGGGTCGACCGGCTTGGACTGGAACTCCTCGACGGGGACCATCTCTTCGTCCTTGTCGATGTTCAGGCCCATGGCGGCGTTGACGCTGGTGAGCATGATGATGGGCAGCGTGTGACCGGCCTTGCGGATCTCGCGGGCCATGCGCAGGCCGTCGTCGGGCTCCTCCATCATGACGTCGAGGATGAGCAGGTCGGGCTTGACCTCCTCGAGCTTCTTCATGCCGTCGGCGCGGTTGGACGCGTCCTCCACCTCGTAGCCCTCGCGCTCGAGGACCAGATGGCAGGCTTCGACGATGTCGGGGTCGTCGTCAACGATCAGGATCTTGGCCACCGCGCACTCCCTCTGTCGCTTGTCGTTGCCCATGGCGCCACCGGGTGGTGCGCCAGAGTGGTCAGATCGCAGCCACGCCGCCGCTGCCGCCAAGGTCCGCCGGCGGGCGCCGGGCGGGGCGGTGAGACGCGGGGGAATGGCGGGCGGTGCTGGCCACTTACTCCACAGTATCCACTTCGACTTGGCCTCAGGCTGGGGGCCATTTCTAACGCATTCCTGCTACTTGTGCAAGGCATCACGAGGCATATAGGACAGTATCGCACATCTTCGGACACGGCGCGTTGCCGCGGGTCGATATCAACTCGCCAACAGCGCGACGATCCTCGGGCGATCGGCGTTCTCGAAGGCGTCGCGCGACAGCCAGAGCTTCGCCGTCCCCGGCAGATGCAGGTAGAAGGCGCGGGCGACGCTCAGCGTACGAGCAGGATGCGTGTCCCAGTCCAGCGCGCCGGCGGTATCGCGCAGGTTGCGGCCGAGGCCGGACGTCTGGTCGAAGCGGGGAAGCCAGGCCTCAAGATGCCTGGTCGCAGCGAAGAAGTCGCGCTTGCTGTTGTTGCAGCCAGGGTGCGAGGCGACCAGGTTCTCGATGCCGTTATCCGGCCAGCGCGCCCACGGCACGAAGTGATCGACCTCGGCGGCGCTCCGCAAGCCGCCGCCGCAGTAGAAGCAGCGGTCGCCCTGGAGTTCTCTCAGCACGGGCCGTACGGCGCCCAACGAGACTCGCTCCGCGCCGAAGAGGAACTCGGGCAGACCGGCATCGCTGACCATCTGGCGGTTGAAGCGCAGGATCCGGTTGGCCCATTTGGTCTCTATGAGAGGCCGCAGCAGGCCGCCGAGCTGGACGAGGTACTCAGCGGCCTTGCCAACGAAGTGCACGCGGGCGTCGAAGCCCGCCACGCGAGTCTGGGGCCGCTTCACGTGGGCATCCCAGCCGATACGATAGATGAAGGGGTCGTGCACGCGGCCCATCACCTGCAGGCGCGGTAGAGGCATCTCGATGAGCTTCCACTCCACGGTTTCCAGGAGGTGCGCGAACTGCAGAGGCGCCTTGGCACGTGCCTCGGCGAGGGGCGTTGAAGGGTCGGGGGCGTTCCTCTCGCGGAAGCGGCGGATGTCGCGGATGATCTCGGCCTGACCGCTGGAGTTCTGACGCAGAATGGCGGTCCCGCTGAGACCCGCGTAGGGGTTGGTCTGCGGCCAGTAGAGCTCGGTGACTCGGCGCGCGAGATCGGCCGTGGCGACCGAGTCCGGCGGTGCGCCCGCCGCGGAGGTGCCCTCGAGGCAGGAGTCAAGCAGCGCGAGCAGCACTGCGAACTTGTAGGTCGCCGTGTAGGCACCTTCATCGAGCAGGGCGATGAGACGCTCCGCGAATTCGATCGCCCCGCGGTCCGGCTCGGCGCCACGGCTCACTCGTTCTCCCAGTATGCCGCATGGTCCGGCAGCACCCAGCGGACGCCCCCGCGGGGGTCGGGCACGTCGCCAGCGTGGCGCGGGACGATGTGAAGGTGCACGTGAGGCACGGTCTGCCCCGCAGCGGTGCCGGCGTTGACGGCCACGGTCAGCGCATCAGCGGCAGAGTCCGCAGTGATCTGGCGACACAGTTCGATCGCGAAGGACCACAGCTCAGCTGACTCCTCGTGCGTCAGGCCCAGCAGATCCGGCTCGTGCCGGCAAGGCATGACGAGCGTATGGCCGGAGCTCAGCGGGTAGGCGTCGAGCATGGCGACCACGAGCCCGCCAGGGGAGCGATGAACGGCCTCGCCGCCCGAGATGCGGCGGCAGAAGGGACACTGGATCGGTGCCTGCGTGGTCATACTTAGCGAAGACTGTACTGCAGAGCACGCACGTGGCCTACCGCGCGCGTCATCCGGACGATGGAGTCGACCGCCACGGCCAGCGCCGCGAGCCGGACATCCGCTTCAAGCCACAGCCGCTCGACCTCCGCCTCTGTCAGGTCGTACGGCCCTACACGGCGATCACGGGCCAGACTCGCGCGCGTTGGGGAGACCCGATGCGCTTGTTCTGAGAGCCTCAGCTAACAGTGGAGGCCGAATCCGCACCAGCCCCGGCGAAAGGACGGTGAACGCCCGCGCCATCTCGTCGCCGTGTTCGCCGACGACACGCGCGACGGCATCTGCCTTGCTCTCCGACGACAACCCCGACAGGCGCACGAGCAGGACGCCGAACGCGACTCGACGCAGACGGAACACGAGCTCGCCGAAGTCCTTGTCGGCGGTCATGAGGATGCGCTCATCTGCGTTGGCGAGCTTGAGCACGGCATCGTCGGTGATGCCTGGCGAGAGTTCAGCGACGTAGACGACGTCGTGGCCGTGGGACCGCAGCCGACCGACGATGGCCGCGTCCACACCCTCGTCGGCCAGGAGCCTCACGCCACCGACTTGGAGACCGGATAGGCGACATCAGCGCGCAAGACCTCGGCGCCGAAGCGCACTGCCGCGAGAACGCCCTCGCGAGTGAGACGAGGATGCGCCTCGAGGAGCTGCTCGATCGTCCAGCCGGCGCCTAGCTCCTCGAGGATGTGCTCGACCGTGATGCGGGTGCCCTGGACGATGGGTTTGCCCATCATCACGTCAGGGTCAGAGCGGATTTCTTGCGTGGCCATTGCGAACACCTCCTTGCCTCATTGCAACGATACCACCGGACGCCCGCTGCGTACCGCACGGCTTGGGTCTCACAGAACGCGTGGCGAATGACCTGCGAGCTCGGCCATTCAGGTCGATCCGCTCGGTGCGACGGCGACTACGTCAGCGGAGCGGGGCCGGCGGCGGCCGGCGCAGCTTCGCCGCCGCCTGCCTTGCGCTCGCCGGCAGCGGGCGCGTCATGCAGCGTCACCGTGAACGTGCTGCCCACGCCGGGCTCGCTCTTCACGGTGGCCTCGCCGTCGTACATGTTGGCGATCTTGCGCACCGTCGAGAGGCCAAGGCCGCTGCCGAGGATCTTGACGGTGCGCTCGTTCTTGATGCGCATGAATTCGTTGAACAGCTTGCCGGCCTCTTCCGCGCTGAGCCCGATACCGGTGTCGCTGACGGCGATGCGCACGGCGTCGCCCTTGCGCCGGATCGCGACGGTGACCTTGCCGCCGTCGCGGTTGTACTTGACGGCGTTGGAGACGAGGTTGTTGAGAACGATCTCGGCTTCGCCGGCGTCGGCGTGAAGCTCGATGCCCTCATCGGCGTCGAGCTCCATGGTGATGCCACGGCGCTCGGCGTCGCCGGCGAACAAATCGAACGACGCGCGCGCCAGCTCGCCGAGGTCGAGGCGCTTGATGACGCGTTCGCGTTGGCCGGACTCGATGCGCGTGAGGTCCAGCAGGTCGCCGATGAGCTTCTTCATGCCGTCCACGCGCACGATGCTGCGCTCGACCATCTGCAGGTTCTGATCTGCTTCGGTGGTGCGCAGGATGTTGAGGTAGCCCTCGACCGCGTTGAGCGGCGCCTTGAGCTCGTGGGCCAGCACCGAGATGAAGTTGAAGCGCACCTGGCGCTTCTCTTCGGCCAGCTTGAGCGCCTGCCTGCTGAGGATGAGCTGCTGGGTGGCCTTGCGCACCGCATAGCGCAGCTCATCGGGGGTGAACGGCTTGGCGAGGAAGTCGTAGGCGCCGAGCTTGGTCGCCTTGACGGCCGTCTCGAAGGTGGCATAGGCCGTGATCATGATGGTGAGCACCTGGCGGCCCTGGCTGCTCATGGCGTCGAGCACGTCCATACCCCCGACGCCGGGGAGCTTGAGGTCGAGCAGCAGCAGATCGACCTCGCCGCCCTCGCTCAGGTAGACGAGGTAATCCTCGCCGCTGGTGAAGTAACGGAACGTATAGGCGGCGTCGACGAGCACGTCGGCGACGTGAACCTTGTAGCGTTCGATGATGCGGCGCACGCCCTGGCAGAGGGCCTCTTCGTCGTCCACCATCACGACCTGCAGCGTGACCTGCTGCGGGTCCATGAGCGTCTCGCGCGGCGCGGCGTCGGCGCTCATCGCTCAGCTTCCCATGATCTCTTGCAGGCTGGCCGGCGCGTTGAGCTTGCCTTCGTAGCGCGGCAGGACGAGGGTGAAGGTAGTCTCGGTGGGGCCCTTCGCCGGGTCGGCGTTGGACTCCACGGTGATCTGGCCGCGGTGCATCTTGACGATGCCGTGCGTCACGGCGAGCCCGAGGCCGGTGCCCTTGCCCACCTGCTTGGTGGTGAAGAAGGGGCTGAACAGCTTGTCGAGGTGCTCCTCGGCGATGCCGGTGCCGTTGTCGGAGACCATGACGATCACGTTCTCTTCGGTGCCGTCCAGGGTGATGAGCACGCGCCCGCCGTCGGGCAGCGCGTGCTGGGCGTTGGTGAGCAGGTTGGTGAGCACCTGCACGATCTGGTCGGCGTCGAGCTCGGCCATGGGGTCGGTGAGGCGGTCGTCGACGGTGATCGTGACGCCCTCGTCGATGGGGATGGTGCGCAGCACCTCCT
>JAPLCL010000428.1 GCA_026392265.1 Actinomycetota bacterium | reverse complement strand
GAAGACGGTCATGGGGAACGGGCTCGGCTTCTGGAAGATCATGCCGATGCGTCGGCGCAGATCGAGCAAGTCGGTCTGCGACGACAGCACATTGGCGCCGTCGAAGAGGATCTCACCCTTGGCCTTCTGCTCGCGATACAGGTTGAAGATGCGGTTGTAGGCGCGGATGTGGGTCGACTTTCCACAGCCCGAGGGGCCGATCACGGCGGTGACGCGGTTCTTCTTGATGTCGATGGTGTTGGCGAAGAGCGCCTGCTCCTTGCCGTAGAAGAAGTCGAGGTCGCGGACGGCGATCTCGGTGGGCAGCGCGGCGAAGTCCTCGCCCGCGCCGCGCCGGTCCTCGGCCACCTCGAGCCGCGGCGGGATCACCGTCGCCTGGCTCTGCATCTGAGTCGGTTCGTCCACTGCTGTCCCTACCATTGTTTGCCTCGCTGGAAGAGGAGTCTGACCAGGATGTTCATGCCGAGCACGGCGATGATGATGACCAGCGCCCCGCCCCACGCGAGCTCCTGCCACTGCGGATACGGAGAGCCGGAGAAGTCGTAGATGGTCTTCGTGAGGTTGGCGACCGGGCCCCCGAAGAAGCCGCCCGGTCCGAACAGCCCTGTCATCCAGTACGGGCTGCTGAGCACGGTGAAGAGCAGCGGCGCCGTCTCACCGGCGACGCGCACGACGGCCAGCGAGGCTCCCGTGATGAGGCCGCCGCGTGCCGCCTTGCAGATCACGCCGAGCGTGACCTTCCAGCGCGGCGCGCCCATCGCCAGCCCCGACTCGCGGAGCTCATTGGGCACCAGATTGAGGATGTCCTCAGTGGTGCGTGCCATGACCGGCAGCATGATGAAGGCGAGCGCCACGGAGCCGGCAAAGCCGGAGTAGTGGTGCAGCGGCTTCACGATGGTCGCGAAGGCAAACACGCCGACGATGATCGACGGCACGCCCATGACCACGTTGGCGATCATTCGCACCCCCGTGGCTATGCGCCCGTTGCGGCCGAACTCGGCGAGATAGACACCACCCAGGAACCCCATGGGGATGGCGATCAGGGCAGCGATACCGGTGATCACGATCGTGCCGACGATGGCATTGGCGAAGCCGCCGGCGCTGGACGTCACGTCCATGGGCGTGGGCTGCGTGAAGAACGCCCAGTCGAGGGCGGCGGCGCCGCGCACCACGACCTCCCAGACGATGAAGGCCATGACCGCGATGCCGAACGACGCGCCGATCCAGGAGAAGCCCTTGATGACCAGATCGGTCGCTTTGCGCCGCGCGATGGAGCGGCGGCGCGGCGGCGCGTAGCGGACGTCCGCCACGGCGTTCATGCCCGACCGCCCGTCGCGCGCTGCACGCGGCGCAACCAGACTTGCGCGAGGCTCTGGAAGACCACGGTGATGCGGAACAGGATGAGACCGAGCTCGATCAGCGCGCTCACCTGGATCTTGTCGGTCGCCTCGGAGAACGTGAGGGCGATGAGCGAGGCGATCGAGGTGCCGGGGTCGAAGAGCGAGTGCGGCAGAGAGGTGAACAGGCTGCCGA
>JAPLCL010000058.1 GCA_026392265.1 Actinomycetota bacterium | reverse complement strand
CCCGGGTCGAGGTCGCTGTACCAGCCCCAGACGAGGATGTCGTAGTCGGGCGAGAGCTTGCCGCCGACCTTGTCGATGACGCGGGAGCTGAGCGCTCCGTCGTCCATGACCGCCACGTCCATCTTGAGGCCGATCTCACTGAACCAGCCCGCCACGAGTCGTTCGACGTTCTGGTAGGTCGTCGACCCGGCGCGGCACCAGAGGCGCAGCTCGATGGGCTTGCCGGCGTCCTCACGGATGCCGTCGCCGTTCGTGTCCTTGAAGCCGGCCGCGTCTAGCAGCTGCTTGGCCTTCTCGAGGTCGAACCCGTACTGCGCCTCCGCAGGCGGCCGCCAGTGCCAGTCCGGATCCGTGTAGTAGTCGGCCGTGATCACGGTCGTGGCCGGCCGCGCATGACCGCCGTAGGCGATGGCGCAGATCTTCTCCCTGTCGACCGCCCAGTTGAGCGCCTGGCGGAACTTCACGTCCTTGAGCACCGGGTTGCCTCGGCTGGTGCCCGTGTAGCAGTTGAAGGCGAGCTCGTCGAAGCCGTTGGTCCCGATGGTACGCGCCTGGATGCCGGGCTCGGTCTTGAGCTGCCGGTACTGGGCGTCGAGGATCTGGGAGGCGCCGTCGATGGTCCCCGCCTTGAGGTCCTGCACCATCGTGTCGGCGTTCGTGTAGTACTCGAAGTAGAGCTCGTCGATCTTGGGGGCGCGGCCCCAGTAACTCCTGTTGGCGACCAGCTTGACGAAGCTGTTCTTCTTCCACTCGACGCAGGTGAACGGCCCGGACCCGACGATCGGCGGCGTGTTCGGGTAGCTGACCGACGCCGCCTTGCCGGGGACCTTCGACCAGACGTGTTCCGGCACGATGGGCACGTACACGCGCAGCATGTCGGCCTTGGGTACGGAACAGTCGAACCGCACGGTGGTGTCGTCCACGGCCGTGGCGTGCTTGATCCCCTTCGTGTAGCTGGTCCAGTTGCTGAGGTCGTTGTCGACGATGTAGTTGTACGTGAACGCGACATCCCTGGCGGTAAGCGGCACACCGTCGCTCCACTTCGCGTTCTCGCGGATCTTGAAGGTCCAGGTCAGGCCGTCGGGGGTCACGGACCAGTCGGTCGCCAGCCCGGTGGCCGCGGGGCCCTTCGTCGGCGCGAGGGTGCCGTAGTCGTACCCGACCAGCGGCTCGTAGGTGAGGTACCAGACCTCGTACGAGGGTGTCATGAACCCGACGAACGGGTTGAGGTTGTCGGGCTCGTTGAGCCAGCCGACCCGGTAGACGACCTTGCCGGCGTCGGCGGAGGCGCCGGGAGCCGGCGACGCGCTGCCGTCGTACAGCGTCGGCGTCGGGCTCTCGCTGGCGGCGGCGCTGCCGAGGCCCCACACGAGGCCGAGCGCGAGCACCATCGCGGCGGCGATCAGGATGAGTACCGGACAACGGCGTTCCGTGGTAGTCACGTGTCCCCCCGTTTTCGTAGTAGCCCCTGCAAGGCGGCGCCCGGCGCCCTTGGTCCCCACTGCCGGGTGCGCTTCTCAATCATAGTCCGCTGCCGGCAACGGGGGTAGAGAGGTGAGAGGTGGACGGCCGAGGCGGCCAAGCACCGGTCGTTCCGTCCGACGTTTACACGAACATATGTTCGTGCTACCGTTACGGCCCCTTGCCAGTTGATCGACCAGCCCTCACCAGGAGCACCACATGTCTCGCGGCGGAGCCACCTCCAGCGACAAGCCCGGCGCCAACGGCGCAGCCGCCCCCGTCGCCGTCAGCTGGGACGAGCGGCAGCGCCGCCCGGTGAGCTTTCTGTGGCGGCGCCGGCGTTACCGCGTGGAGCGCGTCCTCGAGACGTGGATCCTCGAGACCGGCTGGTGGAAAGACGACGGCCACGTCAGCCGTTCGTACTGGCGGGTGCGCGCCGACGGCCACGTGTTCGACCTGCGTTACGACCGCCTCACCAAAGCGTGGGCCCTCGAGCAGGCGCTCAATTGAACCGGGAGCGCCGATGAGTTTCGTCCACCTGCACACGCACACCAATTTCTCGTTCGGCGACGGCGCCTGCCGCATCCCCGAGCTGGTGGCCGTCGCCGCCGGCATGGGCATGCCAGCCCTGGCGGCCACCGACCACGAGGGGCTCTACGGCGCCGTGCGTTTCTACCAGGCGTGCAAGGCCGCCGGCATCAAGCCCATCGTCGGCGTCGAGCTCACCGTCGAGCCGGCGGCAGGCCGCGACGGTCGGCCATGGCAGCCGGACACCGCTGGGGCCGGAGATGGCTCGGCGG
>JAPLCL010000047.1 GCA_026392265.1 Actinomycetota bacterium | reverse complement strand
TCTCGCGCTGCTCGCGCGCCTGCGTCGACATCCTGCGCCTCGACGGGTTGTAGGTCGGGTCGGGCGATACCTTCGGCATGCCGGTCGCCCATGCCGTCGCCTCTGGAATGAACGGATTGCGCGCCGCCGGAGACCTGGTGGCGCGCCTCGAGATGACAAGGGGCATGAAGCTGGCCGAGGCCAAGAGCCACGTGGCCGGCAAGCTCGGCACCAGTGTGGCCGAACTCGCCGACCCGCTCGTGATACACGAGGTGCGCGGCGAGCTGCGCCTGGGGCGCGTGTTCGAGGCCGAGACCACGTACCCCCACGATCCGAGCCCCCAGGAGGCCAAGCGCAACATCGCTGCGCTGCTCGAGCTGCACATCGGCGGCGCCGGCCGGTAGCGGGCGCGCCGGGCAGGACGCAAACGGGGCGGGCGGCGTCAGCCGCCCGCCCCGTTTGCTTTCACTCCTGCGCGCCTCGCGGCGCGCCCGTCATTTCTTCGGCCAGGTGCTCGCGTGGATGTCCATGACTTGGTGCAGGAGCTCGACGGCGTCGTCGTGAGGCCTCTGGAACGAGTTGCGCCCCATGATCGTGCCGAAGCCACCGCCCAGAGCCGTCTCGCGGTTCTCCGCGAGCACTTCGGCGGCGCCCTTGGCCTCGCCGCCCGAGAAGATCACGATGCGGCGGCCGGCGAAGGCGCCCTGGATGACGTGGGCGACGCGCTCAGCCAGCGTGTCGGTCTTCACGCCTGCCTTCTCCATGGCCTTGCCGGCCGCGGCGAGCTCGATATGCGCGCTCGGCGGCTTGATCTTGATGATGTGGGCACCGAGCTGGGCGGCGATCTGAGCCGCGTAGGCGCACACGTCGAGGGCGGTCTCGCCCTCCTTGCTGAGTCCTGAGCCGCGCGGGTAGCTCCAGACGACGACCACGAGGCCGGCGGCCTTGGCCTCGAGCGCGAGCTCGCGCAGCTCCTCGTACATCTCGTTACGGTCCGCGGAACCCGGGTAGATGGTGAAACCGATGGCTCCGCAGCCGAGGCGCAGGGCGTCCTCGACGCCGGCGGTCACGGCAGGGATGGGGTCGGCGTCGCTGTACAGCGAATCCGAGTTGTTGGCCTTGAGGATGAGCGGCACCTGACCGGCGAACTCGGCGGCGCCGGCCTCGATGAACCCGAGCGGCGCCGCGTACGCGTTGCAGCCCGCGTCGATGGCCAGCTGGAAGTGGTAGCGCGGGTCGTAGCCGGCGGGGTTGGGCGCGAAGCTGCGCGCCGGGCCGTGCTCGAAGCCCTGGTCCACCGGCAGCATGACCATCTTGCCGGTGCCGGCGAGGCGCCCGTGGTTGAGCATCCGGTAGAGATTGGCGCGCGTGCCGGGGTTGTCCGACGCGTACCAGCTCAGGATCTCCTTGACTCTCTCTGCCATCTTCTCGCCTCCGTCGGTGGATGACCGGCGCCCGCGGGTGCCGCGCGTCACTCAGTGTGGGGTGCGCCTGCGGCGGTCAATCGTCGAAGTGCCCCTTGGCGCCCTTGTCGCTGTCCAGCGACTTCGCCTTCTCGACGATCTGCGCGTCGGTCCAGTCGGCGGGGTCCTCGAGCCGTCCGACCTTGGCCCCGAGGTCGTAGGACCCGGCGGCGAGGATCGCCTCGACGGCGAGGGGCGCCGTGTCCCCCGCGTTGAGCACTTCGGTCAGCATCTTGTAGACGAAGTCCTCGACCCGCTGGGCCATCCGCTCGCGGATCTCCGCGGGCTGGGCGAGAAACTTGCTCTCGAACGGGAGGTTGAGGTTCTTGTAGTCGCCCTTCTTCCAGCCCTTGTCGTCGGCGTAAGCGACCACCTCGGACCACATCTCCTCGGTCACGCCCTCACCCTCGACCTTGATGAAGTTCCCGGCAGCGTCGAGCTGTGCGTTGCCATAGTCGTTCACTTCGAGCCCCCAGGAGATCATCTGGAGGGCGGTGGCCACGTTGGCCTTGGTGGTGTGGGTCCGGGCCGCGATATCGCGGAGCCGCTCGGAGCTGTTGCCCGAGGTCCCGTGCTGGGCGCCGCTCACCTCGTA
>JAPLCL010000363.1 GCA_026392265.1 Actinomycetota bacterium | reverse complement strand
AGCAGGTCGCGGGTGACGTTGAACTCCTCGAGTAGCGCCGGATCGTCGCTCCACTGCCAGGTGTCCGTGTCGATGGGCCACTGCAAAGCGATGTTGTTGGCGGCGCTGTCGCGGAACTGCCCGGTGAACCGGTGCGTCATGTAGCCGGACGAGGTGGTCACCCAGGCGAGCTCGGGGTCGTCCGGGATGTAGGGCTCGTAGGCGCGCGCGTCCATCCAGCTCATCACCGGCTCGAGCAGCGTGCCGTCGGCCTTGAGGAAGGCCTTGCAGCAGCGGATCGTGCAGAGGCCGACGCCGATGATGTCCGCTGGGTCGCCGGGGAACTTCGTCATCGCCTCCCGGCTGGCCGCGACGATGGACTCCCACAGGTCGTCGTCGGGGTGCACCGCCAGTCCGGGCTCGGGGTGCTCCATGGGAAGAAGGGTGCGTCTGCCCTCGCAGACGACGTTGCCCTCGAGGTCGTAGACGACCACCTTGGAGCTCTGCGTGCCGCCGTCCACGCCGATGATGTACTTGCCCGACATTGAGTGGTCTCTCCGTTTCCTTGCGCTAGCGAACGAGGTAGCCGCCGTCCACGACCAGGACATGGCCGTTGACGTAGTCCGATGCCCTGCCGGCCAGAAAGACCACGGCGCCCATCAGATCCTGAGGCTCGCCCCAGCGGTCCGCCGGAATGTGGTCCAGGACGCGCTTGTTCTTCTCCGGGTCGCTACGGGTCGCCGTCGTGATCTCGGTGGCGTAGTAGCCGGGCGCGATGCCGTTGACCTGGACGTTGTACTGGGCGAGCTCGTCGCAGTAGGCCTTGGTGAAGCCGGCCAGGCCGTGCTTGGTGGCCGCGTAGGCCGACGACCACTGCCCCCCGAGATAGGAGAAGAGCGAGCAGATATTGATGATCTTGCCGCTGCGCTGCGGGATCATACGCTTGGCCGCCTCGTAGCTCATCTCGAAGGCGGCGGTCAGATTGACGGCGACCGTCGCGTCCCATTGGGGCCGGCCGAAGTCGCGCACCTCGGCGAGCGGGCAGATGCCCGCGCTGTTGACCAGGATGTCGAGCGCACCGAGCCGCGCGATGCATTCATCGATGATCCGCAGGGGGGCGCCCGGCGCGGTGATGTCGGTCTTCATGAACTCGTAGCGCACGCCCTCGGCCTCGATCATCTGCCTGGTGGAGCCATCGTCGTCGATGATACTGGGGACGAAGACGTTGGCACCGCCCTTGGCGAGCGCCAGAGCAAAGGCCTGGCCAAGCCCCGTGTTGCCGCCGGTCACGATACAGTTCTTCCCGTCGAGCGAGAAGAACTCCATGGCGAACTCCCTGATGTCCATCGCAGCTGTCTCCTTCCACACAAAACCAGCAGTATTTGGCCGGATGTTCTCCAAGTCAAGCGCGCGGGAGAACATCCTGCAGCATCACAAACGTATGACGATATTATTCGCCCTGCGAGCGAGTCACGGGGCGTCCGTTACTCGGGCTCCAGCTCGGCGGGGAAGCCCGGCGCGCGCAGGTCCGTGCCGACAGCCTCCTCGAGCATCTTGACGACCATCGGCGACTGCGCGCCGCCCCCGTACATGGCCCGGGCGCGCGCGAAGATCTGCTCGGTGAGGCCGGCGAGCTCGAGCGGCACGCCGAATTCCCGGCCCATCTGGTGGGCGAAGTAGAGGTCCTTGCGGGCCAGGTCCATGGTGAAGTTGATGTTGTAGCTGCCGTTGAGGATGAGCTGGCCCTCGGTCTCGTGAACGAAGCTGTTGCCCGAGCTGGCCTTGATGACGTCCCAGGCCAGCTTGAGGTCGACGCCGCCGCGCTTGGCCAGCATGAGCGCTTCACCGTCGGCGACGAGGTGGATGAAGGCCAGCATGTTGGTGATCACCTTGATCACCGAGGCCTGGCCCAGCGGGCCGATGTAGAAGACCCTGCCGCCCATGGTCTCGAAGACGGGCAGGTGCTTCTGGTAGACGGCTTCATCGCCGCCGACGAGTACGGTGATCATGCCGGCCGCCGCGCGGTGTACGCCGCCGGTCACCGGCGACTCCAGCGTGGAGACGCCCTGTTCGGCTGCCAGAGAGGCGAGCCGCTGCAGCTCGTGCAGGTCGTTGGTGCTCATGTCTATCCAGGTGCCGCCGCCGGCGAGCCCTTTGAGGATGCCGTGCTCGCCGGCCACCGTCTCCGTGACGATCTCGGGGGTGGGCAGGCAGGTGATGACGGTGTCTGAGGCGCGCGCCGCCTCCTCGGCCGAGTCCACGCACGTCGCGCCCGCCTCGATCAGATCGAGTGCGCAGCTCTTGTCGACGTCGTACACGGTGACCGGGAAGCCGGCCTTCAACAGGCTGCCGGCCAGGTGCCTGCCAAGGCTCCCGAGCCCGATGTAGCCGATCCTCATGGTCATGCTGCCTCCGCTTCGTTGGTGAGGAACGCGCGCGGTGTCACGCGCGACGCGCGCGACGCGCGCCCTCGGCGTCCATCTTGCAGATCTCGACCAGATCGTCGATCTGCCCGTCGTCCAGGTAGGGATCCTTTGTGGCACGGGCCGCGAGGATGCGCTCGACCTCATCGTTCGCCACATCGTTCTCCGTGCGGCCTTCCTCGACCCACTTGTCGTAGGAGAGCCGGTTCGAGACGGTCGGCATCAAGTGCTCACCGGCGCGGATGCGCCGCGCGGTGTCCTTTTCGCCGAGGTAGCCGCCGCCGGGCCCGACCTTGGCGATGGAGTCCGCGGCCAGTGTGGCCGCGGAGACTTCGACTTCGCGGTTGAGGCGCCGCACCATGGCGGCGATCTCGTTGTCGACCACGGACTGCGGCAGGTACATGGTGTTGTGCGAGTCGATCAGGCCCCAGCCGGAGACGATGTCGGGGTTCGCGCCGCAGACGCTTGCGACCTTGAGGGCCTTCTCGTAGCCGTTCTGCAGCCCAAGGTGTTTGCTGTCTGTGGAGAGCCCGGGGTTCAGCGTGGGGACGCCGAGGTAGTGCCCCACCTCGGTGGCCATCGCGCCCATCAAGGCGCTCTCGACGCAGCCCATCGAGAAGGTCGTGCGCAGCATGTCGAGGATGCCGGAGCCAAAACAGAAGACCAGCTTCGCTCCGGGCGCCGCTACCTGCAGGGCGGTGGCGACGCCGAGGAACTCCGCCAGCCCCTGGACGACGGTGCCGGCCAGGGTCACCGGCGAGGTCGCGCCGGCGATCGTCATCGAGTAGACCTCGATGGGTACGCCCTGCGCGGCCAGGGCGACGTGGATGTCGAGGACCGCGCCCTCCACCTGGAGCGGTGAGGCCGCGGTGACGACCGTGGAGATACGCGGCCGCGCGCGGAAGCGCTCGAGGTCGCCCGACAGCACCTCGCAGATGCGGATGACGGCGTCGATCTCGTTGGGGCAGTCCACAAACGTCACATGCTTGGACGTCTCGGATAGCATCGTGAAGTACTCGACGAGCTCGCGCTGCTCGAGCGGCACATCGGTGGCGCTCACCTGCGTCCACATGAGGTCCAGCTGCGGGAGCTCGTCCATAAGGGCGGTGCACTCCCGCAGGTCATCGAGGGTGCTGGGCCGGCGGATGCCCGTGCGGAAGTCCAGCGTCTTGGCCACGCACCCGCTGGGTGCGAAGTGGAACGGCTCGCCTTCGCCGAGCACGACGTCGTCCGCGGGGGTGGCGCCGGCCATCACAATCGACCGGGGGGTCTGGGCGATAGCCCACTCGACGAGCGCTCGCGGCAGGCGCGCGACGCCGGTGCTCTCGTCGACCACGGCGCCACGCTCGGCGAGCAGCGGCAGCACCTTGGAGCCGGCGAAGCGCATGCCGGTGCTCGCGAGCAGATCGATCGCCTGGTCGGCGATGCGGCTCTTCTCCTCGTCAGCGAGCCACGTCGTTTTCGCTTTCATGCGCGCACACCCCTCCGCGGGCCGAAGCCCTTCGCTCTGCCGCAGCCATGCGGCTGCCTCGAGTGACGCCCAAGGCACCTTTCGAAGGGCACAATGCCACTCCGTTCGGACGGTGTCAAGCGGAGGTCGACGCTTTCTGATGAGAAAGCGCCAAATCGGCTTACTTCTCAATGTGAACACTTGCATTTTGCTTAGTTAACGGAAATGATTGCGCCGTTCAGGGTGAACATCACGCAGGGAGGACCATCGTCATGATCAGAGCGGGGCAGGCGCCCTTCGGGACCATCGAGATGGACGAGCTCGACCGCCGCATCATGAGGCTGCTACGCCCGAACGCACGCCGCTCATACGCGAGCATCGCGCGCGCCATCGGGGTCTCCGAGCCGACCGTGCGCAACCGGGTCGACCGCATGATCAAGAATGGCGCCATCTTCCCGATGGCGAGGGTGAACCCGGCGGCCATCGGCTTCCCCGTCGACGCCATGGTCGGCATCCGCGTCAACCGGGGCTACGCAAAAGGGGTCGGCGCGCGACTCGCGGCCATGGAGAACGTCGCCTACGTGGGCTACACCACCGGGTCCTTCGACCTTCTCATCGAGGCACACCTGCCGGACAACGAGGGCCTGTACAAGTTCCTCAACGAGGACCTCGAGGAGCTCGAGGGCATCGCCTACACGGAGACCTGGCACATCCTGCGCACCGACAAGACCAACTTCGAGTGGGAAGGCGAGAACGTGGGCAGGGAGCCGCTTGATGAAGAAGGCGGGCCGGCCGACGTAGTCCAGCCGCCCGATGCGTGATACGCTACTAATTGACCGGTCGGTTAGTTCTGTGGCCGCCATCCTGTGAAACGGGGAGGGACAGCGTGACCAACGAAGCCCGGGTTCCGACCCGCATGGGCGACGGCACCTTTGTGCACCTGACGCGCAGCGAGATCAGAGCCGATCTCGTAGCCGGGTCGGAAGTGGCGGCCAAGCGTGCCAAGGTGCCGCTGCTCACCGACGACGAGATCGACCATCTGCTCGAGATATATGCGTCGCCGCTGCGCTTCATCGGCGTCGACGTGGGCGACGAGATCGTGCTCAGCTGCGACGGCACCGGCATGAAGACGCACGCCACGCGCATCCAGGACCTGCAGAGCTACGAGCAGTGGATGGGCGCCGACCTGCTGGAGCTCTGCGTCGGCGACTACTCGCTCAAGGTCGTGCGCACGATCCTCGCATACGAGGCTCAGTACATGCACGATGCCCAGCTCTGCACGATCGCGCCACTGCAGTATGGCGTCATGCCCAACCTCGGGCTGTACTCCAAGCCGGACGGCCCCTGCGACAACTGGAACGAGCTCCTGCCGCTCGGCAGGATCCCCGAGGCGCGCGCCGCCGCGGAACAGGCGGTCGAGATGGCCGTCGTCGATATGGTCAATCTCGCCGACTCGCAGTGGGAGGCCGGCGCCGACGCCATCGACTGGGACACCACCGGCGCCTCCGGCGACCCGGAGTTCCTGGCCGCCCTGCGCGCCACCAAGATCATTCGCGAGAAGCACCCGGACATGGGCGTGCAGCTCGGCATGGCCGGCGAGTTCGTGCTGGGCATGCACGGCCAGCTCGAGTGGGACGGCGTGCGGCTGGCCGGCCTCTGGCCGCGCGAGCAGCTCCTGCTCGCGCAGAAGGCCGGCGCCACCATGTTCGGGCCCGTCGTCAACATCAACACGGGTAAGTCACTCGCCTGGAACATGGCTCGCGCCATCGCCCTGATCAAGCCGTGCATGGAAGTGGCCACCATCCCTGTCCACCCCAACGCCGGCATGGGCGTCGGCGGCGTGCCGATGTTCGTCCACCTGCCCTCCGACGCGGTGTGCCGGGCGGCCAAGTCGTTTGTCGAGCTGCTGCACGTCGACGGGTTGTAGGTGGGCTCGGGCGATCCTCACGGAATGCACAACGCCCACGCGCAGGCGGCGAGCATCGGCGGTATTCGGGCAGGCGGAGATCTGGTTGCCCGTATGCAGATGACTCGGGGCATGCGCCTCAAGGAAGCTAAGCAGTACGTCGCCGACAAGCTCGGCGTCACGCCCTTCGATCTCTCGGACCCCGTGGTCATGACCGACGTGCGCAACGAGTACGGCTTCGGTCGCGTCCACAGCTACGCCATCAGCCAGCCGTGGCAGGCCAACCAGATCGAGGCCAAGTTCAACATCGCCCGCGTGCTGGACGTGCCCATCAACAGCGTCGAGAAGTTCAAGGAGCGCACGGCACCCACCGGAGGCAGCAGATGAGACGGAACCCGCGCGCGGGCGCGCGCAAGAGCGGCGGCTTCAGGCTCGAGGTGTTCACCGACGACGAGCTTCGCGAGATCCATCTTGCGACCCTGGAGGTGCTCTCGGAGACGGGCGTCTTCGTCGAAGACGACGAGGCCCTGCAGATCTTCGCCGACGCTGGGGCGGATATCGATCGCGAGCGCCGGGTGGCATGCCTTCCGGCGCACCTCGTCGAAGATGCCATCCGCTCCGCCCCGCCCAAGGTGGTCATGTACGGCCGCGACCCGGCCCACGACGTGGTGCTCGAAGACGGCCGCGTCGGGTTCACCAACTTCGGCGAGGGCATCCAGGTCGTCGACCCCTACACCGGCGAGCTGCACGAGTCGCTCAAGCAGGACGTCGCCGACTGCACGAGGATCATCGACGCGCTCCCCGAGATCGACGTCGTCGAGCGGCCGCTCGGGGCGCACGACGTGCCCCCCGACACCGCCGCTCTGCACAACGCCGAGGCGATCTTCAGCAACACGACGAAGCACGCCACCATCGGCCCGCTTTCGGGCTTCTGCGCCCGCAAGATGATCGACATGGCGGCGGCCATCGTCGGCGGGCACGACCAGCTGCGCAAGCGGCCGATCGTCTCGTTCCTCACGTGCCCTGTGAGCCCGCTCAAGCTGGTCGCCGACGCCTGCCGCATCATTATCGAAGGCGTGCGCGCCGGCGTGCCGGTCAACGTGCTCTCGATGGCGATGGCCGGAGGCTCCTCGCCGGTCAACCTTGCCGGCACGCTGGTCTCGCACAACGCCGAGGTCCTCGCCGGTATCACGCTGGCGCAGCTGACCGTGAAGGGTGCGCCCGTGATCTACGGGTCGTCCACGACCGCCATGGACCTGCGCTTCGCCAGCGCCTCGGTGGGCAGCCCCGAGTGCGCCATGATCGGCGCCGGAGTCGCCTGCCTGGCTCGCTTCTACCTGCTGCCCAGTTGGGTGGCTGGTGCGTAGGGCGATTCCAAAGTGGCGGACGCCCAATCCGGTCACGAGAAGACACTCACCAGCCTTTTGCCGGCGTTG